>JBJFAC010000125.1:0-4465 GCA_051887715.1 Candidatus Neoclostridium sp. | reverse complement strand
GCTATGACATTACCATTGCCGGCAAGCTGATCGTTGAGGGCGACGGTATCATCAAAGAGCTGCATACTCATGGAACAAGTACGCTTATGTGGGACGGTCACCCCGGTGCGTACGAGCTCGCTGTACCGCACATCTTCGTAAACAGCGGAACGATTGCCGGAGGCAGCTCGGGCGGCGTGCGTATCAACGTCCTCGGCGGAAACGTTGCCTACAACGAGGATATGCAGGCAGACTATTACGGATCACAGGGCTCGCGTACCCTGAAGCGGATCACCATCGATCTCGGCGAATATGCGGATATTTTCACGTCGGATATGTTGCGTATAAGCCAAGAATTTTCCTACAATACGACAGGCCTCTATCCGGTAGACGGAAAGATTTATTTCTGGGAGCTTGTTGATAAGTATTTGAACGTAGGCGAACACGCCAGCCAACTGGAATTCAACCACCTGGAGATCACGGACGACTACACCTACTACGTATACCCGAGGCGGGCCACCGATTCCGCGGGGAACGTTATCGATCGAAAGTATGAATTGTACAGACTGCCCGAGCGCACGGTCGTTTATACGGTTGACGACGAACCCGTTTTCGTAGCGGGTGCAGACGGCTTCGCTTCCGGCGTGGTGCTGAATTCCTTCTACTACGCGCTGGAGGCGGATATTCCGGCTTATTCCGATCCGTTATACACGGAAGAGACCACGACGACCAGGTTGTACGTCACCGAAGCGCTGCAAAACGGCGATTATGCGGAGTGGTACTGCAAAGACGCGTACGATCGCAGTGTGACGCTGGGAAGGTCGACCGATTCACTTAATCTGACTGCAGACAATCTGAGCCTTTGGTATCACGATTATCGATGCGTGCTGTATGCAAGCGACGGCACGGTGAAAAAGACGCATAATTTCGTCGTCTACTTCCTGAGCTATAACGATACCGCCACTCAGTATGCAGCCCCGGGAGAAACCGTGACGTTTAAAGCGCAGTACTACGCGGACGGCACGTGGCTGGAGAATTACGGCTTCGAGTGGTGCTGGCAATGGCGAACCGGCTCTTCCGCCTCCTGGAACACCGTCGACGACACGGACGCTTACTATGATTATACCGCGTTTCGTGAAAGCTATGAGAACAGTTCGCACGGCTACCAATTCCGCCGTATGGCGTATTTGTTCCGCATAAATAAAAAGCCGATAATTCTGGCGTCACCCGCGATGATGCTCAACATGAGCACTCACGTCACAAGCGCGCCGGAAACCGTTGAGATTCAGAAAAACTATCCCGGGGAGAGCTATAACATTGAGATCAAGGCAGACAGACCCGGTTATATAACGTGGCTCAAAAAGGTTGGGGATAATTACGTTCAGATCAGCGGCGCAAATTCATTGACGCTCTCTTTTCCGAAAAGCGAATATACGGATGAAAACGGCAAATGGGATCCCGACAAGGTTGACGGTATCTATGTTTGTTCTATGTACGATATCGGATACGGATGCAGCACTTCGGTGGAAATAGAAGTCAAGGTAGTGGATCACGTTTTTTTCACCTCCGATCCAAAGGATAAAGTTACGGCAACCGGCGGCATTGCGGAGTTCAACGTCGGTATCGGCGAAAATCCGCCGTTCTGCGGCGAACTTTGGTGGGAGTACAGCTTTGACGATGGTGCCACATGGGGGAAGGCGAAGCAATGGGATGATAACGAGTCGTTTATCGTTAAGCCGTCGGTATTCTTTGCTTCCACTGAAACAGAGAGCGGCATAGTTTTTCAATCCTATTACAACGCATGCAAGCTTACCGTCAACGCCTCAGGGCTGGACGCGGAAAAGATATTGGTTCGCTGTGCGATGAACGACGGTGCGGTCACGTACTATACTAAGACGGCGGCAATGACGTTCGTCGATATGCCCGTTATCGAGAAACAGCCGCAAAGCCTTCTGGTCAGCTATACGCAGGGCACGGCGTATATGGAATACTCCTTCGCCGACCCACTGCCCGAAGAGTATACGGTTTCGTATCAATGGCAGTATTATAACGATCAATACGAGCTGTACGAGCATTGGGAGGACATCGTCACTAGCGACAAATACACCTGCGGCGATCGGCGCCTTGAATTCAAGCTGTGGAATCAGCAATTCACGGGCAAATACCGTTGTAAAATTACCTTTACGGACGAGCAAGGCTTTTCAGTGGACGTATACACCGACGAAGCGCTGTTGGAAATAGTGCATATGCCTTCGATCAGGAACTTTAATTTGAACAGCTCGTACATACAGGTCGGAGATCACGTGTACGTGAACGCCCGCATAGAAAACAACTGCATTTATACCGAATATAAGTGGCAAATAAGCAAGGACGGGGTAAATTGGGAGGATCCCGACGACTCGTTCACGTTAAACCACGAAAGATATTCCACCGGTTTCAGTATGGATTTTAACGTAACGAAAGAGATGGATGACTGGAAATTCCGATTCTCCGTTACCAACGAGTACAAAGGAGTAGTCAACACGGCCGCGTCCGAGCTGACGATGAACGTTCTGACGGACGAATGCAAAAGCGAATACGAATTAAGGCAAGCCGTCGTGTACGCCAACAGGAGAGGCTACGACACGTTGACGCTTACCGGCGATATAACTCTGACCTCGACTTTAGTTCTCGAGAGCAATTATTTAACCGACCTTACGATCGATCTGAACGGTCATATCCTGCAGAGCAACGGCGGTGAATTTACCATGCTGGAGGTCCAGGACGGCGTTAAGCTGACGATCATTGACAGTAATTCTACCAAGGACAACGGCCCGGATATTCCGTTTACGGGCGGTTCTATCCGCGGTGCTGTCGGTGAAATCGGAGGCGCAGTAAAGCTGTACAGCGGTGCCACATTTAACTTCAACGCCGGGACGATATACAATTGCACAGCCACCAGAGGCGGTGCCGTATGCATGATGTTAGCAAGTAAAGATACCAAGTTCGTTATGAACGGCGGAGCGATATACGGCTGTTCCGCCTCCGATGGCGCTGCCGTGTATATTGGTGCGGGAACGAACAGCTTTGTGATGAACGCCGGCACGATATCGGGCTGTACCGCTGACTTCTGCGGCGCTGCCGTATATATGCAGTCGCCGGATAACAACAGCTTCGTTATGAACGGTGGCGAGATCAGCAATTGTACCGCTAACTACGGTGGCGCTGCCGTATATCTTGAGTCCGGCAAGCACAAATTCGTTATGAACGACGGAAAGATCGTCGGATGCAACCAGGCGATAGCCGGTGCAGCTTCGGTTGACCTTATGGGCGGAACGATTGAGGATTGCACGTCTGTCATCTATATCGGCGACGATTATTTACAAGCAACAGTAATATTAAACGGGATTGCGATCCGTAATTGCGCATACGAAAAAACAGGAGATGTCGATTATCTCGCTCCTATATATGTCAAGGGATTTTTGGGAATACAAAACAGCGAATTCACTTCCTGTGGCAACAAGAGCGGCAACGGCGGATTAATCTATCTTGTTGACGGATACTGCGGAATTACAGGAATAACATTCGAGGACTGTTATTCTCAGAGCGGCAACGGCGGTGCGATTTATGCCGAAGCGGGAAGACTTGTTCTCGATGGCGTAACGTTCAAGAACTGTAATGCTCTAAGCGGTGACGGCGGTGCGATCTATATGAAATCGGGACTGATCAGATTGGACAAAGGATGCCTTATTGAAGATTGCACGGCGGCAGGCAACGGCAGCGCGATATACAGCGGTGCTACGATTCAAGCAGTGGACGGTGTGATCTACGGCACCGTGGTAGCCAAAGGCGGCATTGAAAAACTCAACAAAGCCGACGAGACCGAATTCACGTTCTTCGGTGACGTGACCTGCGACGGCGAAGACGCGACAGGCGACATTAAAACCGGTATGTACTACGGCAAAGTGACCGGTATCAGCGAGGACGAGGACGTAGTGGCGGTTTACTTCTGCAGCGACGGCGAGGTTTACGCAACCTTCGTGCTGAATAAAGGCGAATGCGTAAAAGTGCCGATCACGCCGGAGGATACACGCACTTTCATCGGTTGGTATAAAGGTGACATAATGTACGACTTCGACGCGTCGGTAAACGAAGATCTGACGTTGACCGCTATGTGGGTGACTTCTGCGGAGTCGTTGAAGGAGCTGGAGAATAAGCTCGATGAAGCCAAAAAAGCTTTGGAAGAAGCCATAAAAGACGGCGACAAGGCGCTGGACGAAAAGATAAAGAATCTGAACGATGCGCTTACTGCGGCAAAGACGGCGCTTGAGACGGCAGACGCCGACAATAAGACGGCTTTGGAAAACAAGATAGCGGAAGCGCGTGATTCGCTGCAGAGCGCGATAAATCAGGTACAGCAAAACCTTGACGAGGCAAAGGAAGAGCTTAATAAAGCCATAAAAGACGGCGACAAGGCGCTGGACGAAAAGATAAAGAATCTGAACGA
>JBJFAC010000124.1:0-4543 GCA_051887715.1 Candidatus Neoclostridium sp. | reverse complement strand
CCGTTGAAGTAGATCTTTTAACGGGACAAACAGAAAAAGGCAGACTCAATCTGCCGAAAGAAAGATTAGAAGCAAGTGCTAAAATTTTAGCAAACATTTTACTCGATTACGCCCGAAACGGCGGGAATATGGATGATTTGACGCCGGAAAAGGTGTTTGGCAGGAGGAAACAATGAAAAAACGCACCGTAATATATGCAAGATTCAGTTCGCACAGTCAGACGGAGCAGTCAATTGAAGGACAACTGCGGGAATGTTACGATTATGCAAAAAAGCACGACCTGCTCGTCGTGTCTGAGTATATCGACCGAGCGCTTACGGGAACGACGGACAAGCGACCGAGCTTTTTGCAGATGATTGAGGACAGTAAGAAGAAAACTTTCGATTATGTTCTTGTTTATCAGTTGGATCGTTTTGCCCGTAACCGTTACGACAGTGCAAACTACAAAGCGAAGTTAAAGAAGAACGGGGTGCGCGTTTTATCTGCCAAAGAGAATATATCCGAAGACGCAAGCGGAATTTTAATCGAAGGCGTATTGGAAAGTATGGCGGAGTATTACTCCGCCGAGCTTTCCCAAAAAGTAAAACGCGGAATACGCGAAAGCTACGAGAAAGGCTACTTTATCGGCGGTTTCGGGTTATTCGGTTACGATATCATAGACAAGCATTGGGTAATCAACGAGACGGAAGCGGCTGTCGTGCGGGAAATTTTTGAGAGATACCGTTACGGGGAAAAAGCAAAAAGCATTGTAAGTTGGCTGGATAGTATCGGCGTGCGAAACAAAAGCGGCAAGCCGTTTACGGTAAACGCACTTGCAAAACTCATTCGCAACACGAAATACAAAGGCATCGTGGAATACGATGAGAGAATCCTGACCAACGTTACGCCCGCTATTGTGGACGAAAAGACATGGGACGATTGCAACCGTATTTTAGACAATCAACGGCACAAGCAGAAATGTATTCAAAAACATTCCGAATATATTTTAAGCGGAAAATTGTTTTGCGGCAACTGCGGAACGTTGATGACTGCCGAAGGCGGTACAAGCCAGACGGGCAGACAATATCATTATTACAAATGCTTTACCCGCAAGAGAAATAAAGGACAATGTAAAAAGAACAGCGTAAGCAAGCAATACATAGAAGATTTAGTATTTGAAAAGACGGTAGAATACGTTTTAAGCCCGGACGTAAGCGATACGATCGCACGCATAGTAACCGACAATTTCAATCAAGGATTAGAAAAGTCCAACGCTTTGATTCTGCTTGAAAAAGAACTTGCCGACGTAGAACAGGCTCTGAACGGCTTTTTGTCTGCTATCGCCGCAGGTATCGTAACGAAGTCTACGAAAGAGCGTATGCTCTCACTGGAAGCGCAGAAAGAAGAATTGGAAAACAAAATCGAGTTGGAAAAGCAACGGATTATTCCGCCGTTAAAATACAAAACCGTCCGTTCCTTCCTTACCTATTTTGCAAATAAAGAGTACAAGTCGGACGAAGAAAAGAACGAGTTTTTCAATTCGTTTATCTATCGTGTGGTTTTGTTTGACGATTATATCTACATTTTCTACAACACTTCGCCCGAATATCCGACAAAAGTAAAGTTGGAAAAGGAAGAATTACACGCTTTACGCGATTTAAGTAACAAAAAAGCCGAAAAAGACGCGAAAAATAAAGAAAGCACCCCGTTTGAACCCTTAAAGTTCAAATTGGGTGCTTGTGGCGGAGGATGTGGGATTCGAACCCACGCGGGACGTGAGCCCCAAACGGTTTTCAAGACCGCCTCGTTATGACCGCTTCGATAACCCTCCGTAAAGTGATATGATTATATCAAAAGGCGCGCTATTTGTCAAGCAGTCGAAGCCGATTGCTCAAAAATAGCGCTGTTTGATATACTTTTCCGCTTTACTCAAAAATACAGTCGCGCGGAGCCCCTCTCCTCCTCTGCCCAAGCATAATCCCCGACACGTTTTCGATCGGGCAAACGGCGCGATATAAAGCGTAATCCTGCTC
Source organism: Candidatus Neoclostridium sp. (assembly GCA_051887715.1). Classification (GTDB taxonomy): domain Bacteria; phylum Bacillota; class Clostridia; order Christensenellales; family Pumilibacteraceae; genus Neoclostridium. The sequence goes on along the minus strand of JBJFAC010000124.1, from coordinate 2,531 downwards.
GGTCTTAGCGCTTACGAAGCAATGCGTAATTGTTTTATCTTCGGCTAAGTCGTAAAGGTCTTCCGCTTAGCCTCTCTAAACATTGTCCTACTTCGTTTGATCGGGCAAACGGCGTGAGCCGCGCCTTTTTCTTTCGCGGCAAACAGTCCGACTCAAGCGAAAGGCGAGCCGAAAGGCGGCGAAATTTAGGCGGCGTTAAAACGCAAACCGTAATCTGCCGCATAGAAAAAGCCGCGAAAAAATGCGGCTTTGGCTATAATATCTAACGGATATTATTCTTCGTAGGGTTTGACGAGCGATATAATATTGCCCTTCGAGCACGAGAAAAATTCGGGTTTTGCCTGCGCTCTCGAGCGGACCTGAACGGTTTTAACGGGCGCTCCGGTCCGGGTGAGGTACGCGTGCGTCTGATTGATATTTTCGGTTATTTCGCTTGCGTGAGCGGTTTTGTTTTCGCATGTTTCAAGATAGTCGCTCATCGCCTTCCACAGATTGACCGTACCCGCTCCGCCGTTACGTTTATCTGCGTCGGTACCTATTCGGGTTATTCTGTAAACGGGACGATTGTTTTTAATGAGGATAACCTCCTGTTTTTCGTCCACCTCTTTAAAGAAAGAGTCCAGATCTTTAACGTCGTCCATTGAAAAAAGGCAACTTACGTCCATTGTTTTCTCCTCGATATCATAAGTGTGAATATTATTACTTTCAAAGCGCTATTAGTATAGCATATTTTTGCCGGTCGGTCAATCAAAATAACGGCGATTATTATCGCGGCGCGATTTTTTCGCCCGGATCCGTACTTCCGATCGCCGAGATATAAGCCGCCCGTTACACGCCTTAGCCGAAATCCGGGCGAATGTTTTTAAGCGAACGGTACACGAGCTTTGCCATTCTGTAAAAGCCGAGATCGTTGGGGTGAATGCCGTCCACGAAGCAGTTTTCGCGGTCGAATTTACCGAACAGCAGCTTGCCGCTTAGCATAGCAACGTTTTTATCGCCCTCCTTTTTCGCGCGCAGAAACGTGCTTTTAATCACCTTAAGCCGCGCGTCTCCGTCTTTCTTATCGGAGTCGTAATCGGGACGAGAAATGAACAAAATAGGCGTGTCGGGGTTTTTCAAACGGTATTTTTTGTAGAAATTATAATGAGTTCTTTTCAAATACTCCGCGCTTGGAGCGTTATGGTCGTAGTCCGCCACGAACACGGATGCGGGTATTTCAGACAGAAAATCGCAGATTGCGTCCTCGGCTTTGGCGTTGCCGCTGAATCCGAAATTAAGATAATCGACGTTCGTCCACTTCGATACGTACGCCTGATAGCAGTTGTCCGGACGGGAAGCGCAAGCGCCCTGCGTTATGGACGAGCCGTAGTACACGACGGGCAAAACGTCCTTATACGGCGAAAGCTTTGCAACCGAGCTGTCCTTCTTCAAGCCCACGATCAAAGCGTCCACGTCGTTATAGAGCGGAAAATACAGCACGTAGTCGCGCATTTTTCCTCCGCCGAGGCGACATTCGGCAAAAAAGCCTTCATCTTCTCCGCGCTGCGGTCGCAAGTTCGCAACGAAACGACAGCCGCCGTCCGTTATTTCCAGCAGAGAAAAGCCGCTTGAGCCGGAAAGCGCCATGTGCGAAGAATCCCATAAGTAGGCGTACTTCGCCGCCAGCGAAAAATAGTCGGAATCGGTGGAAAAGCACAGTCTGCCTCCCGCCGTGTTTTTTCTGAGGTTCACTACGCCGGGATTGGTTTTCTCGGCGACCTCTTTGGGAACGCGGTAAAAGCCGTCCGTTTCCGAATATTTAAGTCCGAAAAGCGCGAATTTGTCGTCTGGAATGCGGTAATAATCCTTCTCGCTGCCGTTATCAACCGGTTTTACGGCAAAATTCGCGTCGATTTGCTCTATTTTCATAAATCCTCCCCTTGATTCGGCGCCGAGCGATTTCCTCGCGATTTTCTCCGAAAAAAGCCGCGCCGCTTTTTCTTTTCGCTTTATTATTATAGCATTACGGCGATGAAAAAGCAAGCGTTTACGACGTTCGGTTACGCAAACCCGTTTTTTTATCCGACGGCGCACTTTACCGCGGTAAAAGATTGATTTTTTTCGCCGTTTAATGTATAATAATCGCAAAACACGCTTTCGGGAGGCAGTATGACCACCGTTTTACTTATAAGACACGGATTTTCAGTCACTAATCAGAGAGGCATTTTCACCGGGCAGACCGACGTTGCGCTGGACGAAATCGGAGTGAAGCAGGCTCTGCTTACCGCCGACTTCGTTTTCGACCGCTACGACGTTGACGAAATTTATTCCAGCGATCTTATCCGCGCGCTCGACACGGCTGCTCCGCTTGCCGAAAAAACGGGAAAAACGATAATCAAAGACGCACGTCTGCGCGAAATTTACGGCGGCGTGTGGGAAGGCAAAAAAGTCGAGGACATCATCAGGGTATATCCCGACGAGTATCATATATGGAAAATTAATATCGGAATCGGTCGTCCCGTCGGCGGAGAAAGCGTTGCCGAGCTTCAGGC
>JBJFAC010000123.1:0-4580 GCA_051887715.1 Candidatus Neoclostridium sp. | reverse complement strand
TTATTTCCTCCTCTTTTTGCCGCCGACGGACAAGGTTGCCCTCAGTCCGCAAGCCTGTTCGAGAACGTCGGTGAGCATTTCGCTGTCGTAATACCGCTCTATTTCGCCGCCGCGTGCGACCGAGATTATTCCGGTTTCCTCGGATACGATTATCGCGAGATGGTCGTACTCCTCGGTAACGCCGATTGCGGCGCGGTGACGGGTTCCTATATCCTTATCCACGTCCAGCTTTTGCGTGAGCGGCAAAAAACAGCCCGCCGCGAGAATTTTATCTCCGCGGACGTAAACCGCTCCGTCGTGCAAGGGCGCTTTCGTATTGAATATGCTTTCAAGCAGCTGGCAGGACACGTACGCGTCCAGCTTGGTTCCGCTTTCGATAATGTGCATCGGAATGTCGTCGGTGGCGATGACTATAAGAGCGCCGACGTTGCGCTTTGACATATTCTGCACCGCTTTTACTATTTCGGTGACGGACGCTTGCAGTTCCTCGTACGAGCAATCGTATTTGGCGGTGTACGCTCCGGCGCTTTCACGCGGGCTTGCCAATTTCCACAGTCCGCGCTTGAACTCGTGCGGGAACATCGTGAAATACGCGAACAGCACGACGATTATCGCAAACGAACAGATATAGCCCGTTGCAGGCATTTTATCGCGCAACGTGTACACGCATATTCCGAAAACGGACACTATCGCGAATATGACGATCAGCCTGGTTGCGTTGTTTTTGCGCAGAAACGCGCAAAGAAAATACACGATTACCGCAAGAATCACCGCGTCCGCTATTATAAGGCAGGCGTCAAGCGGCGTTGCAAAATAACTAATTACGTTGTTGACGAAATTCTCCATATCTTCCGCTCGCTATGGTCTATACATATTATACAGTTTTTATTGCAATTTAGCAATTTTTTTGCGGCAGTTTCATCATTTTTTTTGCCGAAAAACCTTTTCTTACCCGTTTACGAATTGAGCGCGGCAAGCACGACCGAACGGATCGCGTCTTTATCGCTTATTTCTCCGCTTTTGAAAGCCCGTTCGCCCTCCGCTATCAGATCGTACGTCCGTTTTAGCGCTGTCGCTTTCATCCCTGCGGATGCCTTCATCGCCATATATACGGCGCCTTCCTTGACGCCCAGCTTAGAGGCAAGCTCTCCGTCTCCCTTATTCAAAACTACGTACATAAGCCGCCTGTAATGGTTTTCGAGCATACCGAAAAGCGCGCCCGGAGCAAAGCCGTCGGCAAGCAACGAATCGAGAATTTTCATAGCGCTTGCGCCCTGTTTTTTGCTTATCGCGTCGCTCAGCTCGTAGATTTTGAAATCCGCGTCCGCCGTAACGTTGTTTTTTACGTCCTCTTCCTTGACGACGTCGCACAAAAGGCACAGCTTGTCCAGCTCGTTTTCAACGCGTGCCAGATCCGAAAGCGTGTAGTCGATCAACATTTTTGCCGCCGCGCGCGTTATCTGCGAGCCGTTTGCCGCCGCGCGTTTGGCTATGTACCTTATCAGCACGTCGTCGGACAGCTTTCCGCATTCCACGACCGTAGTCTTTTTTACGTATTTCGAGAAGTTTGCCGTCAGCGACGACGCGGTAAAAATAAGTAGCGTCGTAGGTTGCGGATCGTCGAAATAATCGCTCATATCGTCCAGAGAACCGCTGTAGTCGCGAACGACGACGGCGCGATAATCGCTCATAAACGGAAAAGAGCGGCAACAGTTCGCCACCGCTTTTACGTCCGCGTTTTCGTCAAAGCAGGTGACGTTGAGCTCGGGAAAACCACCGATCAAGGATAGAATGGTTTCTTTCGCTTTTTCGATCACTCTGCCGTCGTCTCCTACCAGCAAATATATATTGGCCGCCCCGTCTTCCTTAAGGCTTTTTTTCAGCTGTTCGAACTTCATGCCTTAATTATACACGATTTTCGGCAAAGAATCAATTAAAAAATGTTGCCCAGCGACGGATATTTTTCTCTTTCCAGATCGGACGTCGCTTTTATAAGCACGTTTACGGTCGAAAGCGCGTCCGAATACACGTCGGCGTCTATATAAGATCCGAGATAGACGAACTTTTCGCTTACCGACCGAATGATGTTGTGATTGGTTATCGCCATAGAAAGGTCGCTTATCTTTTCCCATTTCGACATTGCTTCGTCGTATTTTTGCTTTACCTCCGAAACGGTTACGTCGCCCTCGTTTTGCCTGAGCGCCGTTTCAAGCTGCTCGAGCGACGCGCGCACGCTTTGGTAATTAGCTCTGTCGTAGCACAGCTCGAAAACGGCAAAGCCGACCACTATTGCCAGAAATACGCTTATCGTTATCAGTTTTTTCACCACGAACCTCCGCCGCTAAGAGTCACCGATAAGGTGTAGCACGCTCCGTTTTCCGGCGCGCAGTAAACGCTTCCGTTCTGGCGCACGTCGGCGTACACCAGATCGCACACTTTGTTGCCTTTTTCGTCCAGCTGTTTTATAAGAGCGTCCTTGTCAAGCCCGGTAAACGCAACGTTATCCTCCTGCCACTTCCCGTTGAGAATGACCGAAACGGGCAAAAACGTTTCGCCCGATTGCGCCTTTTCGACCACGCAGATCTTTCCGTTGGTTTCGATTATCGCGTACATTATTTCGTCCAGATCGGGATAACCGGCGCTGCGCACCGCCTCCATAAGATCGCTCATATTCATATTAAGCTTTTTCAGATTTTCGTATACCACGCCGTCCTTGTTGATAAGCGTGACCGATTTACCGCTTATAAGCCTTCTTACCGGCAAAAACTTTTCGGACAAAAAAGAGAAAAGTATCTGCAAAAACGAAAGCGTGACTATCGGCACTACTCCGTAATAAAACGGGATGTACGGATCGTTCATCGGTATGCAGGCGACCTCGGCGATAATAAGCGTTATGACCAACTCGAAAGGCTGCATTTCGCCTATCTGCCGCTTTCCCATAAGGCGAACGACGAAAAATATCAGCACGAAGGTCACTACCGATTTTATAAATACGAGTAACATAGCCGTTTTAGTATTTGCCGCAAAGAAAAAAGTATGCAGCCGTGCAAAAATAAAAGTACTATGTCACGCATAGTACTTAAATAAGTCGATTTTCATTGATTTTGCCGTTAAAATTAAAGATTTTTAAGAGTTCTCTCCACGACAAGTTGACTGCGTTTTGCCGCTTCGCTTAGAAATTCGTAAAAGCTTTTCATATTGTCGTCCACTCCGTTATCCGAAACCGATCGGATAAGAACGCATCCGACGCCGAACATAGCCGCGACTTTTGCGATAGCGGCGCTTTCCATATCGAACGCTTCCGCTCCGAATTTATCCTTCAGTTCCTTCACCTTTTCGGGCTTGTCGATAAACGCGTCACCCGTGGCTATCACGCATTCTTTTACCGTAAAACCGAGAGCCTCGCACGACTCCGTAAGCGTTTTAGCCGCGGCTTTATCCGTTTCGTAGTATTTGACCGGTTCGTCGGGCGCGTAATAATCGTGCTCCACCGCCTTTACAGGCACGACGACGTCGCCCTGTCTGAGAGGCGGCGTTCCTCCGCAAACGCCGCTGTTTATCACGAGCCGCGGCGCGAATTTTTCTATTGCCACGGCAGTTACTGCGGCGGCGCAGACCTTTCCCACTCCGCAGCCGGATATTACCACCTTTCGTCCGCACAGCTCGCCCTCGTAGAATTTAATGCCGCTTATTACGTGCTCGACGCGGTTTGTTATATCTGCGATCAAGCCTTTTACTTCTTCGTCCATTGCGCATATTATCGCTATCATTTTTTTCTCCTTTTATTTTCTTTCCAAGCCGCGGTATTCGTCTCTGTCGACGATCACGCCTATCGATTCGATCGCCTTGTCGATATTGCCGCTGACTATCGAATTTTCTTCGAATTCCTTTTTGTCCTGCATTTTTTTAGCCTCGCGCATCGACGTTTTTATCATTTCGCGGACGGCGCGGTCACTCATCATCTTCGCCGTCATAGAAAGCAGCAGCTTTCGCGTTACGGCGTCGCACTTGAAGAAATTCCCGAACAGTTTGCCGCGGTTTTTCATAAGCTCGGTCAAAGTGAACGAATCCGTGGAATACAAAAGCGAGAACAGTCCGTCGACGAATATTCTGCGCTGTTCGGCGGTGAGCGTGAACATTATTTCGTTTACTTTCTTTTGTACTTTGTCGGACAAGTCGTCGAGATAGGGCACGGTTACGAACTCGTCCCCCTGCGTTTCCCACGAGTACAGATCGTGTTGATATATGCCCGCAAAGCAGCTTTTTACGATCATAACCTTTTCTTCGTGGTTGAACAGCCTGCCGACAATGGAAAGCTGGGGTATTACCGAAGTTATTTTATCGCGCAGCGACAAGAAATTCTCGCTCTTATAGAACGATTCGACAAAGCCCGGTCCGTCGAAATTGTACACGCCGACCAGCTTGCGGCGGAACTTCTCGCCCGCCATAACCGCTCCGTACATAGCCAGATTGCCGCCCTTGGAATGCCCGGCCACGTATATTTCGGCGTCCTCCGGAGTGTCGTTTGCCACTTCGTCCAGATATTTTACGGCGCAAAGCTGAGACTCCGTGGGCTGATC
>JBJFAC010000122.1:0-4617 GCA_051887715.1 Candidatus Neoclostridium sp. | reverse complement strand
CACCGACGAGAGTGAACGCGGATTTTACGTAACGGCAAATCAGCTGAAAGCAATGAATGCGGACGAATATACCGTTCAGGCGCTTTCAAGCATCAAGGCAGCCGACGCGTATATCGACGGCGTTACGAAAGGCGACGTTCTGGATCTTTGCGCCGCGCCGGGCGGTAAGTCGGTATATATCGCTCAGTCGGGAAATTTCAACGTCACCGCGTGCGACGTTCACGCGCACAGAGCGGAGTTGATCAAAAAATACGCCGCGAGAATGAAAGCGAATATTACGGTAAAGCTCAACGACGCCGAAAAGGACAATCCGGAGTGGCACGCACGGTTCGACGTGGTCGTGTGCGACGTGCCTTGCAGCGGAATAGGAGTTATCCGCTCCAAGCCGGACGTCTTACTGAACAGAAAAGAGAGCGACGTGTCCGTTTTAAGCAAAATGCAGAAAAAGATACTGGATACCGGCGCTTTATACGTCCGTCCGGGCGGCAGACTGTGCTATTCGACCTGCACTATTCTGAAAGAGGAAAACGAGAACGTAATAAGCTCTTTTCTGCTTGAAAACCCGAATTACGAAATAATTACGCAAAGGACGCTATTACCGGAAAAAGACGGTTGCGACGGCTTTTTCGTTGCCGTTATGAGGAGAAAAGTATGAAAAACGCTTTTGATATGACGCTTGACGAACTAAAAGCCGACCTCGCTCAAACGGGATTAAAGCCTTTTCGCGCTTTACAGATATATAAATGGATGAACAAGTACGTCGGCGCGGAACAAATGAGCGATCTATCCAAGTCGGACAGGGAAAGAATAGGAAAAATCTATGATTTTCAGCCTATAAAAATTCTGGACAGGTTGGTGTCTAAGGACAAGTCGATCAAGTATGTTTTTTCGTTGTCGGACGGCAATATAATAGAGGGCGCGCTTATGAAGCAGGGCTACGGCAATACGGTGTGCGTGTCCACGCAGGTGGGCTGTCGTATGGGCTGCGCTTTTTGCGCGTCGGGAATAGGCGGCGTTGTGCGCGACCTCACGCCCGGAGAAATGCTTGCCGAAGTACTTGCCGTAAACGCCGATCTCGGAGAGGTTGAGCAGGGGCATAGGAACGTCACAAACATAGTGCTTATGGGCAGCGGAGAGCCGCTTGACAATTACGAAAACGTTACTAAATTTTTGTCGCTGGTGTCCGCTCCGGAGGGAATTAACGTTTCGCAGCGCAATATCACGCTTTCGACCTGTGGCTTGACGGATAAAATTAAACGGCTTGCCGACGACGGATATTCGGTTAATATAACCATTTCGTTGCACGCAACCACGGACGAGGTGAGAAAGACCATAATGCCCGTTGCCTTCAAGTATTCGATCGACGAAATAATCGACGCTTGTAATTATTATTCGGAAAAAACGGGCAGAAGAACGTCTTTCGAGTATACTATGATTAAGGCAAGCAATATGGGGCATTTTGACGCGATTCGGCTTGCGGATATTGCAAAGAGGGCAAGAGCCCACGTAAACCTGATTATGCTTAATTACGTTAAAGAGAAGAACGTAAAAGGCTGTACCGAGGCAGAGGCGCAAAAATTTTGCGGAAAGCTGACCGATCTCGGCGTCAACGCAACCATAAGACGCTCCAAGGGCGGCGACGTCGGAGGAGCGTGCGGACAGCTGAGAAGAAAGTATATGGAGAGCGCGAATGATTGATTTTTCAAAGCCGTACCGTGTGGTTAAAGCCGGAAACGTCCGTTTTGAAGTGGATACGCCCGACGGTTCGGTCGTTTGTAACTCGAGAAAAAAGGTTAAGAGAAACAGCGACGTTCTGGTGGGCGATCTCGTATATCTTGAAAACGCCGACGGCGAAACCGTGATCAAAGCGGTGGAAAAAAGGCGCAACAGCCTGATACGCCCCGCCGTTGCCAACGTGGATCAGATAGTTATGCTGATCTCGCCCGTGCCCGAACCCGATTATTTTTTGATAGATAAGCTGATTCTTAATTGCCACGCAAAGAAAATAGACTGTATTCTGTGCGTGAACAAGACGGATATTCGCGATCTGACCGATGAAATCGAAAAACAATACGCGCGTTCGGTAAGAGCGATAGTGCCGGTATGCGCAAAATCCGGGTATATCGAAAAACTGTTGCCTTTGCTGAAAAACAGAATAACTTGTCTTGCGGGGCAGTCGGCGGTCGGAAAATCGTCGCTGTGCAACGCTCTTACCGGCAGCGACTGCTTTGAAGAGGGCGAGCTCAGCGAAAGAATAATGAGAGGAAAAAACACGACTACCGTGGCTTCGCTGGTGCGGATATCCGACGGTACGTTTATAGTAGACACGCCCGGCTTCAGTATGCTCGACGTGTTCGACGTTACCGCCGACGAGCTCGATTTGTATTACGACGAGTACGTCGAACTTTCCGTCGGCTGTAAATATCACAGATGTACGCACGTTGCCGAACCCGATTGCGAGGTCAAACGCAAAGTGGCGTCGGGAGAGCTTTCATCCGAACGCTACGAAAGATATAAAACGCTTTACGAAACGCTTAAAAACGCAAAAAAATACTAAGGAGAGCCAAATATATGAAAACATTGATAGCCCCGTCGATACTCAGCGCCGATTTTTCCGCAATGGGAGCGGAGATAAAAAAAATAGAAGCTGCAGGAGCGGATCTGGTGCATTGCGACGTTATGGACGGTATTTTCGTGCCGAACATCACTTTCGGACCGAAAATGATTAAAGATATTCGCAAAACGACAAAACTGCCGCTCGACGTGCATCTTATGATCGTCAATCCGGAACGTTATGTAAAGCAGTTTGCCGAAGCGGGAGCGGACTATATCACCATTCATTACGAAGCAACCGATAAAATCGCGCAAACGCTGGACGATATCAGATCGCGCGGAATCAAAAGCGGATTGGTAATTAACCCCGATACCGACGTAGCGGTGATCGAACCATATCTCGATAAGTGCGATATGGTGCTTATTATGAGCGTTTATCCCGGCTTCGGCGGTCAGAAATATATCGACGGATCGACCGAAAAACTGCGTAAAGCAAGAGCGCTTATCGACAAGTCGGGAAATAAGGTTCGCCTTGAAATCGACGGCGGAATCACGCAGGAAAACGCGGGCGAGGCAATCGCGGCGGGAGCGGATACGATAGTTGCGGGCAGCGCCGTGTTCGGAGCAAGCGATATCGCCTCGGCAATAAAAAACCTGAGAAAGGAGTAGTTCGGACGAAGGTTATTCGCGTTGTCCGTCGCGCTAAATCATTTAAAATAAAAAATGCGTTTCCGCTGGTCTAATGTGACGAACGAGCGCATTTTTTCATATAATTATACAAACGACGGAGGTGTACCGGTGTGAAGATTTATTGTTTTAAGGCGCCGCCGATAATAAGCGGATTATTGCGCTTTTTATTCAGGCGAAAAAAAGAAAAAGAGTAATAAAAAATAAAACGCGTTTCCAAAATAAGGTACGCGTTTTGTTTTTTTTACTCTTACTATAAAAATTACAGCGAATTTTTATTGGTACGAAGACAGCGGGTGCAAACGTATTCGTTGGACTCAACACCGTTGATTTCAACCTTAACTTTATGCACGTTAGCGCTGAAAGTACGCTTGGTTCTACGGTTGGAATGGCTGACGTTGTTGCCGCTTACTTTGCCTTTGCCGCAAATAACACATACTTTGCTCATAGGAAGCACCTCCTCAAGATTTTTGACTTACCCGTAGAGTATATCATAAATTTACAATTAAATCAAGCGAATTAGCCGCATTTTTCCAAAATTCTTACATATAATTAAAAAAGAAGACCAAGAAATGTGAAATTTTCGCTTACAAGCCTTATTTTTGTTGCTTTTTTTGCTGAGATATAGTAGAATTAGACGTACAGGTTTGTTTCGGGAGGTCTTATGAGCGTAAGCACGTCTAACGCATACGGCAGAATTACGGTAACTGAAGAAGCGATTGCGCAGGTTGCCGGAAGTTCGGCGTTGGAGTGTTACGGCATCGTGGACATGATATCCAAGCGTTTTACCGACAGTTTGTCGGACATGCTTAAAAAACAAAAAGTTTCCCGAGGCGTACGTGTATTTACGAACGGAGACAGAATTTACATTGATTTATATGTCGTGATAAAATACGGACTTTCCATTGAAGCGGTATCGCAGTCGCTCAGGCGTGCGGTCAAGTATAACGTGGAAAGATTTACAGGTATGGTCGTGGACGACATAAACGTAAACGTCGTAGGCGTTAGAGTTTAACTGATCGGAGGTTAATTAATGATTAAATCGATTAACGGCGCAACTTTCAGAAGAATGGTTCTGAGCGGATCGAAAATGCTCAGTGCAAATAAAGAATACGTGGACTCGCTAAACGTGTTCCCCGTCCCGGACGGAGATACCGGCACTAATATGTCGATGACCATTGCGTCGGCGGCGCGGGAAGTAAGCGAATGCACTAACAACTCGATGGCGTCGCTGTGCGCGGCTTTCTCGAAGGGAGCGCTCAAAGGGGCGCGCGGCAACAGCGGTGTCATTACCAGCCAGATCATTAAAGGTATTACGGACGTATTGTCCGCCAAGGAAGAATTTACCGCCAAGGATTTTGCAATCGCCCTCTCCAA
>JBJFAC010000121.1:0-4623 GCA_051887715.1 Candidatus Neoclostridium sp. | reverse complement strand
AACGCGCCCAAAGCTCTGCGCGGAGAAGGCGTTGTAAAGGACGGTATCGGCGTGCTCGCGGACGACTTTTTTGCCGTGGGCGAAAAGTCCGCCGACTACGAAAAAATACTCGGCGAGATCGAAAAGCTGGAAGCGGAGAGAAACGAAAACCGCGCTAAAGCCGCTTCTGTAGCCGCCGAACGCAAGGCCTTTGCCGACTACGAATGTCTTAAGGACAGCTTTGCCGCCTTTACGGACACAGAGTGCGCGGCGGTATGGCTGGGAATCGTGCCGTTCGACAAAGCCGCCTCCTTCGAGGAGCAGATGAAAGCGCTTGAAACGGCTGCGTACCGCGTTTTCGGGAACGCCTCCCGCGGAATAGTGGCGTGCGTAGCGGCGTACAAGCCCGATAAGGAGCAAGCCGAAAACGTGCTTTCATCGTGCGGATTCGTACGTTGCCCGATAAAAGAGGACGTGGTCGCCTCGGAAAGAATAGCCGTGCTGGACGAAAAAGCCGCTATCCTGCAAAAAGAAAGCGAAGAAATAACCGCCAAGGTGTGCGCAATCGCGCCCGAAAGCGAAAAAATAAAGATTTATATAGATTATCACACGTTTTTGCGCGAAAAGTACCTGCTTGACGACGGATTTTCCGCAACCGACAGCGCGTTCGTGCTGACCGCGTTCGTGCCCTCCGAGGCGACCGGGCGCGTCAAAACGGCGATAAACGAAGTTTCCAAGGCTACCTTCACGGCGTTTAAAGAAATACCGAGGGACGAATTTGCGCCCACGCTTATGAAAAACAAGAAGGCGGTTGCCAACTTCGAGTCGGTTACGAATATGTATTCCGTGCCCGCATACGGCGCGCTCGATCCCAACGGCGTTATGGGCTTTTTCTTCTCGCTGTTTATGGGCGTGATAATGGCGGATGTGGGCTACGGCTTAATGATGATATTCGGCGGCTTCCTGTTTGCGAAAAAGCAACGCGAGGGCACGACGGTTAACCGAATGGCAAAGGTGTTCGCGATCGGCGGATTTTTCGCCGTCGCGTTCGGGCTGCTGATGGACAGCTTTCTGGGAATGTCGCTGTTTCGGGGTAATCCCGGCTATTACGGTTCTGTTCTGCCGGCGTCCGTCGCGGGAAAATACGCAGAGTGGTACGCGACATATATCGATCCCGTGGCGGCAAACGTGCGCATAATGGGAATAGACGTGCCGGCAATGCTGATGTGGAGCCTTGGGCTCGGCGCGCTGCATATCGCCGTCAGCCTTATTATGAAAGCCGTGCAGTGCTTCAAGCGCGGACGGGTGATCGAAGGCATATTCGGCGGAATAGTGTGGTCGCTGGCGCTGATCGCCATGGTGACCTGGGTATTCTGTCTGGCGGCGGATATAAACCCCTTGGCGACTTACGCGATGTACGCGGCGGCGGGACTTGCCGGGCTGGGCGTATTGACGGCCGGCATAACCGAAAAGGGCGCGTGGAAGCTTATTAAGATGTTCACCTCGGCGTACGGACTTATAAACTACGCGTCGGACATACTCAGCTATGCAAGACTGTACGGACTTATGCTGTCGGGCGCGCAGATAGCGTCTATTTTCACCAACACGCTTGCCATACAGATGCTGTTCCCTAGCGGCGTGATCGGAGTGATATTCGGCGTTATACTGATAATCGTAGGCAACGTATTCAACGTGGCGATAAGCCTGCTCGGAGCGTTTATTCACGATTCGAGACTGCAATACGTGGAATTTTTCGGTCGTTTTTACGAGGGCGAAGGCGAACTTTTCACGCCGTTCGGTCGCTCGTACGAACATATTTATTTCAAAAACTAAATTCGGAGGAATTAAACAATGAGTGAACAAGCAATCGGAATTATGGGACTTGCGGTCTGTATGATTCTCAGCGGAATGGGTTCGGCGATCGGTCTTTACAAGACGGGTTCCGCCGCGGCGGGAGTACTTGCGGAAGACGGCAAAAAATTTTCCAAGGTAATAGTGCTGGCGCTGCTCCCGGCAACGCAGGGTATATACGGCTTCGTGCTCGCCGTAATGAAGCTGGGCGCCGTATCGGCAGGCTGGCCTCTGTTTATGGCTATGCTCGCAATGGGCGTAAACGGTCTCGTTTCCGCATTCCTGCAGGGCAGAACGGCTGCCGCGTGCATTTACGCGGTGGGCAAGAACGCAGCCGGCAGCGGTAAATACGTGCTGTTCCCGGCAATGATCGAATTCTATGCGATCTTGTCTTTGGTGCTCGGCATAATGATCAGCGTCGGCTGATAAAAAGCAGAAAACAATGCAAGGATCGCGCGGCGAAGGCCGCGGCGGTCGGTTTAAGGAGTAAAGTTTAATGGCTGAAAATACGAACGGAATAACCGAAGCGATAATAGTCAAAGCAAACGACGACGCCGCTCGAATAATGTCCGTAGCCGAACAGTACGGGCAGGCAAAGCAGGCGGAGGCGCAGTCCGTCGCGGACGGCGTTCTGGCTTGCGCTCGGGAAGAAGCCGCGAAAGCGTGCGCGTTTATCGCGGAAAGAGGCGAAAGCAACAGCCGTATCGAACGCAAAAAGGCGCTTACGCAGGCAAAAACCGAAATCGTGGACGATGTTTTCGATAAGGCGAAGGCAATGCTTTTCGCTCTTGACGAAAGCAGGACTCTGCAATTTATTTCGGTTCTGCTTGAAAAGAACGTCGAAAAGGGAGACAAACTGGTTTTGTCCGAACGTCACGCGGCGCTTGCGGATAAAATCGCCGCGTTACCCGTCGTTAAAAACAACGACGTAACGCTTGCAGTCGGCGGCGACTTCGACGGAGGCTTCAGGCTTTGCGGCGAAAAGTCCGATAAAGATTGCTCGTTTGACGCGATAATCGCTTTCGGAGCGGAAAATCTGCGCGCGTACGCGGCTAAAAAATTATTCGATTCGGAAGGTAACGAGTAATGGCGAAATGTGATCTCGGTTATTATAACGGGTTGATCGCGTCTGCTTATAAAACGCTCATTCCGCGCGATAAGCTGTTGCGCCTTGTCGATTCGGGAGCGGAAGAAATAATCCGCTCGTTAAAGGAGCAAGGCTATTCGGGCGACGAAAACCGCCCGGACGACTATAACGCGATGCTCGAAGCGGAAAGAGAAAAACTGCTTGCGTTCGTCCGCGAAGGCAATTTCGGCAGGGAAGTCAACGCTTTCTGCCTTTTGAAGAACGACTATCACAACGCCGAATGCGCCGTGCGCGAACGGTATATGGGCGACCTCGGCAACGTTTACGTTCCCGTGGGACTGTACCCCGTCGAAAAGCTTAAAATTGCCGTTCTCGGCAGAAAAACCGATATAACGCCCGGTATTCAGGCGGCGATAGAGCAAGCTTCGGCGGCGTACGAAAACAAAACGGCAAGCGGCAGCGAGATAAGCACGATTTTCGCAAGAAATTATTATTCGGAGCTTATTAAATCGCTTAAAAACAAGCGCCTTAAAAAGATAGCGCGTTTCGACGCGGACGCGAAGAACTGCGCGGTGGCTCTGCGCAGTCGCGATTTCGCGCAAGCCGAAAGCATGCTGCTTCCGGGCGGAACTCTGACGAGGCAGGATCTCGAGGTGCTGCTCGGTCGCGACGAAAGAGCGATCACTCTGCGGTTTGCCTACACTCCGCTGTACGATTACGTCCGTATAGCCGTGGAGGAAACGCTTGCGGGTAAGCCTATGCGCGCTTTTGAAAAAGCCGCCGACGAATACGCGCTCGCCGTTATGGACGACGTGCGGTACGAGTCGCAGGGAATAACGCCGATAATTATGTATTATCTTTATAAAAACGCCGAGATCAAGAACGTGCGCGCCATACTGTCGCTTAAAACCAACGGGTTGGGCGCGGACGAAATAGCGTTAAGGCTGAGGAGCGGTTATGTCGGGTAAGATAGCGATACTTGGTAAAGGCGAAAGCGTGTACGCGTTCAAAGCGGCGGGCGTGGACGCGTTCGTGGCGGAAAGCGTGGAAAAATCGCGCGAAAAACTGCGTCTGCTCGCAAAGGATTATGCGGTAATATTCATCACCGACGATCTTGCGAAGGAGATGGACGGACTTATAGAAAGAATGAACGAAAGCGCCTATCCGATAATAGTGCCGCTTCCGGGCGAAAACGGCTCGAACGGCTATGCGGAAGGCAAATTGAAGGAACGTATGGAACGCGCTCTGGGCGTGGACATACTGTTCGGAAGAGAGGATAAATAAATGTTTGGATCAATCGTAAAAGTATCCGGTCCGCTTATCGTGGCGGAGAATATGGCAAACGTCAAAATGTACGACGTCGTCAAGGTGGGCGAGCAGGAGCTCATCGGCGAAGTAATAGAGCTTCGCGGAGACAGAGCGTCCGTTCAGGTCTACGAGGAAACGTCGGGTTTGGGCGTGGGCGATAAGGTCGTATCCACGGGAGATCCGCTGTCGGTGGAGCTTGCTCCCGGAATTATCGGCGGCATTTTCGACGGTATTCAACGTCCGCTTGAAGGAATAGTGGAAAAATACGGCGACCGCATCACCCGCGGCATCAAAATAAACAGTATCGACCACGAAAAGAAGTGGCGTTTCGTTCCCGTAAAAAAGGTCGGCGACCAAGTCGTTCCCGGCGACGTGCTCGGAACCGTTAAGGAAACGAG
>JBJFAC010000120.1:0-4652 GCA_051887715.1 Candidatus Neoclostridium sp. | reverse complement strand
AGTCAGATTTATTTTACTAAAGGGCACGCGGCTACGGCGATTTCCGCTTCGGCTTGCGTTCCGCTCTTTTTCAAGCCCGTGGTCTACAACGGTATGCACCTCGTAGACGGCGGCGTGCTTAATAATATTCCCACCGACGTTTGCAGAATACTCGGCGCGGACAACGTCGTTTCGGTGGACGTAAACCCCTCGCGCGGCGAAGGAACGGAAAAGCTGAGCGTGCCGTCCGTCCTGAAATCGGTTTTTTCGCTTATGAGTACCAACGCTTCGCTGCCCGGTATAGTGGATTCCGACGTGCTTATCTCCGTGAATACCGAGGAATTTTCGTCCGCAAGCAAGCAGGGCTACGAGGATATGTATAAGCGCGGCTACGAGGCGGCGAAAGCAGGAATTTACGACGTATGCAAGGTTATGTTCAAATAATTTATTTCAGGAGAAAAATATGGTCAAACACGTAGTAATGTGGAAATTTAAGCCCGGAACGCAGGAAAAAATGTACGACTTTTTAAACGCTCTTAAGGCGCTGGAGGGCAAAATCGACGTTCTCCGCTCTATGGAAACAGGCGTAAACCGGGGCGCGGACGACAACTACGACGCCGTTTTGATAACGACGTTCGACAGCTTCGAGGATCTGAAGGCTTACGCAAATCATCCTCTTCACGTTGCCGCTTCGGCGCTGTGTAAGGAAATTCGTTTAAGCCGCACCGCCGTGGATTTTACGATAGAATAGGCTTTTTCGGATTGATTCAGTCGCAGGCTCCTTCCACCGCTGTCGCGGTCCCCCTCCCTCCCGGAGGGAGGCTAACGGATGAGTTTTTTAATAAACGAAGATAAGGACGAGCGGTGCTCGCCCCACAGAAAATTAACGATTTGAGGACGAGCGGTGCTCGCCCCTACAGTTTTTATTTTTAGGATATATTTTATTAGACGCGTGCTCCTTCCACCGCTAACGCGGTCCCCCCCTCCCTCCCGGAGGGAGGCAAAAGAGAAGCAACCAACGCGAAGGGAGGCAAGAGGGAAACGCCAACGTGGGATTATTAGTAGGGGCGACCATCGGTCGTCCGTTTTATGATTTTTTAAAATATACCTTTGCGCAAAAAAACAACGTTTTCGCACTTTTCGACTCATTTGGCTCCATCCGGGAGGGAGCTGGCGCCGTTAGGCGACTGAAGGAGAATGCGTATTTTTAAATTAAGTATAACTCTTGGTTCTATAATATAACAAATAAGGACGAGCGATGCTCGCCCCTACAGTTTTTATTTTTAGGATATATTTTATTAGACGCGTGCTCCTTCCACCGCTAACGCGGTCCCCCCTCCCTCCCGGAGGGAGGCAAAAGAGAAGCAACCAACGCGAAAGGAGGCAAGAGGAAAACGCCAACGGGGATTATTAGTAGGGGCGAGCATTGCTCGTCCGCATTTATTAAATCGCAATGCGTTTGCGATTTTTCCGTTCAATTATCGTACCTCTCACAACGCCGTAAGGGCGAGCATCACTTGTCCTTTGCCGAAATAATATCGCTTGTTTGTTGCACCACACTCGACTCCGTAGGGGCGACCATCGGTCGTCCGCTTTATGTTTTTTAAAATATACCTTTGTGCAAGAAAACAACGTTTTCGCACTTTTCGACTTCTTTTCCTCCATTCGGGAGACAAGAAATCAACGCGTTATTTTTTCAAAATTTCCAGAAAATCACGCGCGTTTTGTTCGATCTGATCGTAGTTTTGCTCTTCCACCGCTTTTTTAGAGACGATGCCGCTGGAAATTCCCGCTCCGCAAGCGCCCTTACTTAAAAATTCGGGCAGATTCTGCCTTGTAACGCCGCCCACGACGAAATATTTAAGGTGCGAAAGCGGCGCCGTGATTGCCGAAAGATATTCGGCCGAGACCGTGCCTGCCGGGAACAGCTTTATAATATCCGCTCCGGCTCTGTGCGCCGTCATAGCCTCGCTGGCAGTGAACGCTCCGGGCACGGACGCAAGAGAAAGGCTCTTGGTTTTTTTGATGACGTCCACGTTGACGTCGGGCGACACTATGAAGCGTGCTCCCGCGCTTGCGGCGAGTTCCACCTGTTCGGGCGTTAAAACCGTACCTGCGCCCACAGCCATTTTTCCGCCGTATTTTTGCGATAAAATTTTTATTTTTTGCGTCGTTTGCTCGTCCGAAGTGCTTCCGTCCGCCGCAAAAGTGACCTCCAGAGCGCGCACTCCGCCGCGGTAAAGCGCGTCGCCCACGCTTTCGATCCGTTCGATCGGAACGCCGCGGATTATTACTATAAGCCTGCTTTCCAAAATGCTTTCAAGCGCGGTTTTTTCCATATTCTCCTCTCCCGTTCTTTTTTATTCAGTATATACTTTATCGCCGTTTTTGTCAATAATTTTTAGCCGCATACGCCGCCGCAAACAAAATTCGCCTTTCAAAGCCGCTTTTTCTTTGCCGCACACATTGACAAAACGCTCGCTTTATGATATAATTATCACGAAATTCGTACCCGTGGTGGAACTGGATACCATTTCAGCCTCCGACGCTGACGGTTCGGGTTCGAGCCCCGACGGATACACCAAAAACGCGCGATTTTTTCTTTCGCGCGCTTTTTTGTGCAATTTTTTTCGTTTTTTGCGCCCTTTTAAAGCGCTTTTTGACACTAAAAACGCATTTACGCTTTTTTGTAGTAGTACGCCGCAATACGGTAGCGGTCTCTTCGGAAAAAATTGACGTAGCCGGAAAAGTCGCTTTTCCCCGACTTATAAAAGCAGCCCGTGCCGTCGGACGAAACGGGCACGACGAACGCTCCTTTATCCATTGCCGCGCGCACTTTTTCCGCCGCTCCGCCGCCCATAGCCTGGATCGTCACCTCGATATCCCGTTCAAAATATATCTCGTCGTCGACGTGAAAGCGGTAAAAAGACGCTTTTCCGCCTTCCTTGCTCGTACAGCCGCTCGTGCGGTTAATAAACCTGCCCAGCTCCCAAGCCGAGCCGATATAATCCTCCGTTCCCGTTCCGCAAAGAGTGGGGTAACTTTCGTCGCCGTCGATATAGATCTTAACCTCGCCCCACCAGATATCTCCGTAGCTTTCTTCGTCGGGGAAAATACCCACGCTGCAGCCCAGAAATCTGCCCGAGCCGTAAACGCGCGGCAGGATTTTAACCTCTTTTTCGCCCTCGTTGCGTTCCAAGTCGCAAAACTGCGCGTGGAAATACATGTCTTCGTCGGTCACCTCTTCAAGCGTGAGATCGACGTCGTAGAACAAATTAGAGACGAACGTTCCGCTTTGGTTTTCCAACGCGATTTTACAGCTTTTTTTAAAAGGCATCGGAATAAAACAACAAAACGACCTGCCCTCTCCGGTGGAAAAACAGCAGTTTTCAAACGCGGTCATAACGCCCGTGCTCATACAGAAAAAGTCGCCCAAAGGACATTCTACCTGCGGTTTTTCGCTGTCGTCCCACCACGCTTTTAGTATTACGCCCTGCAAAACACGCGCCGAGCGGTCGCTTAGCGTCATCCATATCCGTCGCACCACTCCGCTTCCGCTAAGATCGCACAGCGTTTTTTCTTCGCCTGCCGAAAGGCTTTCGCAGGCGTGTCCTTTCGCTCCGTTATTGGCTTTGCCGCCCTCTCCTTTTGCGCCCGTTGCGTTTTCAAACGAGATCCAGCGGGGCGCGCTCTTTTTGTATTTGTAAAGCATACCCTTCTCCGTTATTTGAGTATTTTGCGTATTATCGACGTTTGCCAGCCCTTGGGGAGTGCGTTCAACATCAAAAGCAGGGCGTTCCGATTGATCGAATAGGCAAAGGACGGGCGTTTTTTTGCCAGAATTTTCAGCGTTTTTTCGGCTATTTTTTCGGGCGGCACGCTTTTTGCCTCCACGCTGTCCACGATTTTGCGGAATCTTTCGGCGTTGCATTTATAAAGCTCGGTCTTGTCACAGAAGCGTTCCAGCGCGGAAGTGCTTGCTCCCAGCATACCGGTTTTGACCGCTCCGGCGCGCAGAACCGACACGCTTACGCCCAGCAGTTGCATTTCCATTCGCAACGAATAGGCGTATTTGTCGAGAGCGGCTTTGCTTACCGCGTATACGCCGGTGAACGGCAACGGATCGAGCGGAGCCAGCTCGCTGGTGGTTATTATTATGCGACTGCCTGCTTTCAGAAGCGGCGCAAACGCCTTGTTGACGTAGTACGCTCCGAACAGATTGACGGAAAATATCTTTAGAAAGTCGTCGGACGGCATTTCTATCAGCGAATCCAGCATATAAACGCCTGCGTAATGCACGACGGCAAACAGCTCGTCCGTTACGCTTTTAACTTTTTCGGCGGCGGCGATCACGCTTTGCTCGTCGCACACGTCGGCGCGTATCGGAATAACGCCCTCCTCGGCGGCGCACTCCGTTCTGTCCAGCGCAAAAACGCCGTAGCCCTTTTCTTTAAGCGCCCGAACCGCGGCTTTACCCATGCCGCCGCCTGCGCCCGTGATCAAAACGTATTTCATTTTTTCTCCTTTCCGCGGTTTTTTGCTTTTTTTGCCGCTTGTTGCTTCGTTTTCGGCAGGCGCGCTCGCTTTTAGTAGCGTTTCACGTCGCCCAGCAGTATTTTTAACAGCTCTTTACTTAATATTTTGCGGTTATCGTCGTCCACGAGGCTGAAACG
>JBJFAC010000119.1:0-4678 GCA_051887715.1 Candidatus Neoclostridium sp. | reverse complement strand
ACCCTTTCTCATCATATGCGTATCCTGTGCGAAGCGGGGCTCGTGGACGCCTGCAAGGACGGCAAATGGACGCACTATTCTCTCTCCGCGCAGGGCTCTGCCGAAGCCAGAGCGATAATAGAGGCATACACCCTGTCGCCCGACAAGGTCGACGGCTACAAAAAATGCGACTGTAACCAAAAATAATAAACCGCGGTCGGCAAATTACGCCGACCTTACTTTGAGGAAACATATCCATACATTTAGATATATCAATATAATCGGAGGAGCATCATGCAATCGGTATGGACTTTCATACAAGATCAGATACTTGGAATGAAGTGGCTTAATAAGCTGATCGGCGATCTGCTTACCGCGTGCGGACTGGACGTCACGGGGCGAATAGGAGGCAGTATTCAGTTTTTCATTTACGACACTATCAAGATTTTCGTTCTGCTGGGCGTTCTTATTTTTATAATTTCATTTATTCAAAGCTATTTTCCGCCCGAAAGAACCAAGAAAATACTCGGTAAATTCCACGGCGTCGGCGCAAACGTAGTCGGAGCGCTGCTCGGAACGGTAACGCCGTTCTGCTCCTGCTCGTCCATTCCCCTGTTTATCGGGTTTACGAGCGCCGGACTGCCGCTCGGAGTAACCTTTTCCTTCCTCATCTCCTCTCCTATGGTCGATCTGGGCAGTCTGGTACTGCTGACCGGCGTTTTCGGCTGGAAGGTCGCGCTCCTCTACGTCGTGCTCGGGCTCGTGATCGCAGTGCTGGGCGGCACGCTGATCGAAAAACTTCACCTCGAAAATCAGGTTGAGGACTTTATCCGAAACGCGAAGAACATCGAAGTCGAAACGGAAAAACCGAGATTTAAGGACAGAATCGTTTACGCTTGGAAACAAGTGCTGTTCACGGCTAAAAAAGTGCTCCCGTACGTGCTGATCGGCGTCGGGATCGGCGCTCTTATACACAACTGGATACCCGAAGAATGGATCGTGACCGTTCTCGGCAACAACAACCCGTTCGGCGTTATTCTCGCCACGTTTGCCGGCTTTCCGATGTACGCCGATATATTCGGCACCATACCGATTGCCGAAGCGCTGCTCGCCAAAGGCGCGCTGCTGGGCGTCGTGCTGTCGTTTATGATGGGCGTCACTACGCTGTCGTTACCGTCCATCGTTATGCTGAGAAAAGCGGTAAAACCCAAGCTGCTTGCCATTTTCGTGTCGGTTTGTATAGTCGGTATAATAGTCGTCGGCTACGCGTTCAACGCAATTCAGCCGCTTCTCGTATAACGCGAAAAACTATTAAATTCAATCGCAAAAATTTTCGGAGGTTATAAATTATGAAATTCTTATGGAAAAAGAAAAACGCAAAGGAAACAACGCCTTCCTGCACCTGCAACTGCGGTTGCGATACCGACCAAACGGCGGAGGCTAAAAGCGAATGCTGCGGTAAAACCGTGAACGGCGTTTGCTGCGTCGCCGTGCTCGGCGCAGGCTGCCCGAATTGCCACAGACAGTACGAATACGCCGTTGAGGCCGTCAAAAATATGGGACTTTCGGTGGAAGTCGAGTACGTAACCGATCTGAAAAAGGTCGCGGAGTACGGCGTAATGAGTATGCCCGCCCTCGTCGTCAATCAAAAGGTCGTCTCTTCCGGCAAAATCTTAAAGCCCGCGGAAATAGAAAAACTGTTTTTTTTACTATTCAATAATTAAAGAATTAAAAAAGGAGCGTTATGTTTATGGATATAGTTGATAAAGCAATAGTTTTCGCAGTCAACGCACATAGTGGAGCAGTCAGAAAAGGAACTAAACTCCCTTACATAGTTCACCCTATTGAAGCTTGTGCTATTGCGGCATCAATAACCGACGATAAAGAAATTATTGCCGCCGCAGTTCTTCACGACATTATTGAAGATACGGATATAACCGAAGAAGAACTCGCCGGACAATTTGGCGCGCGTTGTGAATCTTGTAATGTCAGATTCTGAAGATAAAATGAAAGAAATTCCTTGCAAGAAAAGCTGGAAAACAAGCAACCTTGGACTTTTTAGAAAAATCAACAAAAGAAGAACAAATAATCTGTCTGGCTGATAAACTTTCAAATATGCGAGCAATATATAGAGATTATATTAGTTTGGGCGATATATTATGGGAAAGATTTAATCAAAAAGATAAAAATGAACAATTCTGGTATTATGGCGGAATTGCAAATAAGCTAACTTTTTTAAAAGATACTACAGCTTATAAAGAATACGAAGAACTATTGAAGTATACTTTTGGTGCAAGTGTTTAAAAGTCATTAAAAAAAATAATACGAACTCCTTTTCGCTTTCGGCGTTCGTATTATTCTTTATTTGGCGGAGCGTTAGTTACGTAAATCGAATTTCGGGTTAGGAACGCACGTCTATTCCAAAAAATTGTAATTTTCTACAAAAATTCTCAATATCAGTATTGACATGCTTCAGTGTAAATGATATAATTAATACAAATATCATTGGAGCATTAAGTATGGAAATTAAACGTGATTTTTATCTAAACAAGTTGATACTGCACAAGAAAAACGGGATGGTAAAAATCATAACCGGCGTCAGACGTTGCGGAAAATCTTACTTGTTATCAAAACTTTTTCGTGAACATTTGTTGTCTTGCGGGGTGCCGGGAGATCACATAATTTTTATTGCTTTAGACGATTACGGAAATAAAAAATTGCAAAATCCCGACGAATTATATGCTTTTGTAAAAAATAGCATCGTAGACGATGCCGATTATTATATTCTGTTGGACGAAATACAGCTTGTTGCTAATTTTGAAAGCGTTGTAAACGGTTTTATGCATATATCAAATGCGGATATTTACATTACGGGCAGCAATTCCAAGTTTTTGTCTAGCGACATCATCACAGAATTTCGCGGTCGCGGAGATGAAATCCGTGTTTATCCGCTTAGTTTTTCGGAGTTTTATTCCGTATATGGCAGTGAGTTCGATAAAGCATGGGCAACGTATTGCAATTATGGCGGCATGCCGCTTTGTTTGTCTATGGAAACAATGGAAGACAAAGCGAAGTATCTCACGAGCCTTTTTGAAACTACCTATCTTGCCGACATAATCAACCGCAACAATTTGCGTGGCAATGCGGAAATAGGCGAATTAACCGACGTTTTGGCGTCTAGTATCGGTTCGCTTACCAATCCGCTCAAATTGTCCAACACTTTCGCAAGTGTGAAAAACGTCAAATTGACGGCAAACACTATTTCTGCGTATATCGACTATTTGCAAGACGCTTTTTTAATTGAAAAGGCCGTTAGATACGATATAAAAGGCAAAAAGTATATCAACACACCTGCCAAATACTATTTTGTAGATATGGGATTGAGAAACGCCAGACTAGCGTTTAGGCAGCAGGAATACACTCACATAATGGAAAACGTAATATATAACGAATTGCGTTTGCGTGGGTATTCCGTTGACGTGGGAGTTGTGGAAAACGTAGAAAAAGAAAACGGGATTTCTGTTAGGAAGAAACTGGAAGTTGATTTTGTGGTCAATCTTGGAAACAGAAGATATTACGTTCAGTCGGCTTACAATATTCCCGACGAAGCAAAAATGGCACAAGAACAAGCGTCGTTGCTGGCAATAAACGATGCGTTTAGAAAGATAATAATCGTAAACCAACCTATTTTGAGCGGATACAACGAGCAAGGAATACTGCTGATTTCTTTGCAAGACTTTTTAATGAACCCTGAAAAAGCATTAAATTTTTAAGTTAAATTTAATTGCAATAAAAGCATATATGACAATTACAAATAGGCGAGATTTTACTCGCCTATTTGTATGTTTGAGGTATTAATTATTTGAATTAGCGTTTTCTCTTGATAAAATACAGGGCTAAGGCAAGAATTGAAAGAGTTACGACAACATCGCCGATATTTAAAGTAGAACCGGAACAACCCCGCTTAGGCAATTTGTCGATTGTTTTTTCTTCTTGGCAACCACAATTTTTGCAGGTGCGAATCATTTTACCTTCGGAATTTGTCGTAGGCTCGGTCACAGTAGTCCATTCGCCGAATTCATGTCCGTGAGCCACAATAGTTTCCGTTGTCAAATGTTCGTGACATACCGAGCACTCCTTATGCTTACTGCCGGCTTCGGTACAAGTTGCTTCTTTATCCACTATCCAGCCTGTTTCTTTGTGTCCGAGAGCGGGAATCGTCTTTTCTTCTCTGCTCAGTTCTTCTTTGCATACAGAACAATATACTACGCTGTCGTAACGTCCATCTACCATGCACGTTGCTTCTACTCTGTTCTCTTCTACTGCCGTTGCAGGCGTATGTCCCGTTGCAGGAAGTTCAGAGTAAGTCGTGTAATCACAGCGAGAGCAAGTGTCGTACTCGTTCCAACCTATTTCCGTACAGGTAGGAGCTTTCGCATTGTGATGAATCAGTTCGTGACCAAGTTCTGCAAGCGCTCTTGTTTCTTTATGCGTTGAATCGTTGGCACAGACTCTTGTTTCACTGCCCTCGCTCGTGCAAGTGGGCTTCAGTGTTTCCGTCCACTCACCCCAGTCGTGACCAATTGCTTCTGTCTTTACCGTCGTTCTGGAAAGTTCCGCGCCGCATACGCTACAGTAAACTACGCTGTCGTAACATCCGTCTACCATGCACGTTGCTTCTACTCTGTTCTCTTCTACT
>JBJFAC010000118.1:0-4682 GCA_051887715.1 Candidatus Neoclostridium sp. | reverse complement strand
GTGGAGATCATTCCGCTGTGCTGTTACCCCAACGATATGACGCTGGTATCGGCTAAATCGGGCTACGACAGCGCGATGAAGCATTATCCCAACCGCTTTAACGAGAACAATCTGGCGCTCGTTCCGTTCGCGATAAGAACGGAGGCGTTCGATATTCCGTCGGACAAAGCGAAAAACAGAAGGGCGCTCGGTCTGGACGAAAACAAATTCACCGTCGTGCTCTTCGACGGCGGCTACGGAATAGGCAAAATGGGCAAGGTAACAGAGTTGCTTGCAAAAAGCGATATGAATATTACCGTCGTTCCCGTTTGCGGCAAAAACAAAAAGCTTTACGAAAAATTAAAGGCGATACAGCCCTCTCCCACCGTCGATCTTAAGGTGTACGGCTACACCGATAAAATTTTACAGCTGCTTGCCTCCGCCGATCTGTTTATGGGCAAAAGCGGCGCTTCCTCCGTTGCCGAACCCTGCTTTTTCGGCGTTCCGGAGATAATCACCAGCTACGCCACGCAGATGGAACAGCACAACGCTCATTACTATATCGACTACGTGGGCAACGCAATCGCCGTTTTCAATCCCAAAAAAGCCGCCGAAAAGGTCAGATTTTTCTACGATAACCCGTCCGAGCTGGAAAAATTAGCGGAAAAAGCGCGCGCTCGCCACGGCGATTTCGGAGCGGAAAAAACCGCCGACGTTATGTGGGAAATGCTTAAAAAGAAGTTCCCCGAATTAAACGACGTCGAAACGGAGTGATTTTTTAAATCGCTTGACCTGGCAATTTTCGGCGCCTGAAACGCTTTTTTATAAAGTAAACGCAAAAACCGCATACGAAAAACGCGATCGCCTCCGACCGCGTTTTATTATTTTCAGTTGTGCTTTTTGTTTTTTCCCGATTTTTTCTACCGCTTTTCGCGCGGCGCCGAATACCGTTACGGCTTGATTCCGCCCGTGGTTTCGACAATATATGGCTTAAAAGCCAGGGCGCGTTCCATTTCCTCGTCGTCGGATAAAATCCACACGCCCAGCTTGAAATTCTCGCGTACGAGACGGGATAAGCGCTCGTCTACGGGCGGCGTAGCGTTCCAACTCGTGGCTTTATTGTCAAGGCGCATCCATACGACGACGTCGTGACCGTACGAAAAGCCCTTTAACCTGTCCAGAGCCTCTCCGTTTACCGGTCCGTCGTAATGCAGCGGTGCGCCGGGGAAACGAACGGCGAATTTTTCAAGTAGATCGAGATCGGAGCAAGTCAGCCCCACCGCGCCTTTCTTGCCGTGTTTTTCGATTATATCGAAGGTTTTTTGTTGTAATTCGGGCGGAAAAGACTGCACCACGTTGTCTATTTTGGCTTCTATTCCTGCGCTTTTCATATAGTCCAGCGCCTGCGAAAGAGTGGGCACGCGCTCGCCTGCAAACTTATCCGAAAACCAACTTCCGACGTCCAGATCGCATAGATCCTTGTAGTCGACGTCGGCGATATTGACCGTGCGATCCAGCTTTTTGCCGGCTATTTCACCCGTTCGGTTTAGCGTGCGGTCGTGCAGAACCACTATCTGCCCGTCGCGCGTGTACTTGGGATCGAATTCGATAATGTCGTAGCCTTGGCGCACGGCTTCTTTGAAAGCCGCCATGGTGTTTTCGGGGCAATCGGTGCTGACTCCTCTGTGAGCCTGCAATTTACAATCGGTATTTCTATACATAATTCTTAATTTATTCAGTCGAAATTACGCGTTCTCGGTGACTTTTTTGCCGTAGAAGTACACGGCAAGCGTGCCGGGACCTACAGAAGCACCGACGATCGGACCGATATATCCGACGTGAACGTTCAGGTCTTTGCCCGGCAAAGCAGCCTCTACCGCCGCTTTGAAAATTTCGGCGTCCTCGGCGCAGTCGCTGTGGCTTATGAACACGTGCTGATAGGGTACGTCCTCGTATCTTTCGGCAAAGCGCCGGGCAACGCGTTCGATGGAATTCTTTCTGCCCTTGACCTTCTCCACGGCGAAATTCTGACCTTTTGCGTCGGAGATAAGCAGAGGCTTTATGTTGAGCAAGCCGCCGA
The DNA here is from genome assembly GCA_051887715.1 of Candidatus Neoclostridium sp. Taxonomy (GTDB): domain Bacteria; phylum Bacillota; class Clostridia; order Christensenellales; family Pumilibacteraceae; genus Neoclostridium. The sequence continues at coordinate 2,623 of JBJFAC010000118.1, read as the reverse complement.
AAAAGGCGCTGGAAGCCGATACTCTGCCCGCCATTTTAAGGTATTTGAGGTTGTCCACGCAGCACTCCTGATTCATCGTCAGCTTGTTTGCTTCAAGCCATTCGGCTACCTCGTCGATGGTTTTGCCCCACTCGCGCATTTCCGAAGCGGTGATGCACAAAAGCCCCAATCCGTAACACGCAATAAGGCTGTCCACGCACACGACCTTGTTGTTTTCGTATTTTTCGTTCAGTTTTTTAGCCGCCTCTACGCCCGACTTGTAGGACGCGGACAGAGCGGACGAGCAAGCGATATACAAAACGTCCTTGCCATGTTCGAGATAGTCCGTAAAACGCTCGGTGAATACGGTTTCGGTGATCTGGTTGGTCATTATGCGCGTTCCGCCGCGAATTATGTCGTAAAACTGCTTTACGGGAATGTCTTTCCAATCGAGGTCGGCAGGATAACTTTTTTCGCCGACGGTAAATCCCATCGGGATATACTCGATTTCGTACTTTTCACGCAGTTCGCGTTCAAGATCCGCGCAGGAATCGGTAACTATTACAAAATTCTCCATACAAAACTCCTTATCGGGGCTTTTCACCCCTTAAATATTCGGCATAGATACGCCGTTTACTCCAGAATTAAAATATAGTCGTACACTTCCTGTCCGCCGTCTATCGTGTAAAATTCGACGCCGGGATAATTTTCCTCTATGTGCGCCGACGCCGCTTCGCGCTCGCTTGCGCTTGCGTCCTTGCCGAATACGACGATACAGAATTCGTTTTCTCCCACGTTCATTTTGTCGGCAAGCGACTTAAACGCGTCCTCCTTCTTCTTTTCGGCTGTAAGCATCGTTTTATCCGTAAAGCCTATGTAATCGCCAAGCGCAATATCCACGCCGTTCAAGTGTGCGTCGCGCACCGAACAGGTCACCATGCCGGTGGAAACTCCGCTCATATCCTCGCGTAGCTTTGCGGCTATTTTTTCCGCGTCGTCGTCCGAGTAGTCCAGAAGCGTGAGTGCGGAATACGCCTGACCGATATTCTTGCTTTCGATAACTATTACGTCCGATTTGTCGTACAGCTCCGCCGCCTGTTTCGCCGCGAGAATGATGTTGCCGTTGTTGGGCAATACGAAAATATGCTCGGCGTTGGTCTGATCGAACGCTTTGATAAAGTCCTCCGCGCTGGGGTTTTTGCCCTGACCGCCGTCTATGACCACGTCCGCTCCGCACTCCTTGAAGGCGGAGATAAGTCCCGCGCCCGAAGCCACGGTGACCAAGCCGAATTTCTTCCTCGGCTTTTCAACGCGCAGTTCGTCGTCGTCGATGCGGCGCTCGCCCTCTTTGACAATTGTGGTTTCGTTGTGCTGCAACGTCATGTTTTCGATTTTTACGGTTAAAAATTCGCCGTAGCGCTGAGCAAATTCCAAAACCTTCCAGGGCGTCATAGTGTGCACGTGCACCTTAAGAACGGTGCCGTTTACGAACGCCACGATGGAATCGCCGCCCATCTCCGTAAGGTAGTCGATGAAAATCTGCGGAGTAAAGTTTTCAATATCGGTTTTCGCACGCTGAAGCCGCAAAAGAATTTCGGTACAATAGCCGTATTCCATAACGCTGTCTTCGGTGAACTTGTTAAAATCGAGCTCGGTCGTCTTGGAAACGCCGGAGGAAAGTCCTTCGTCCACGACGTCCTCGCCGCGAGCCGCCGATAAACTGCCCTCCGCAAGATACATAAGCCCCGCTCCGCCGCTGTCGGTAACGCCCGCCTCTTTTAGTACGGCAAGCAGGTCCGGCGTGCGTTTAAGCGACGCTTTACATTCGGTAAAATAATCCAGAGCAACGCTTGCAAGCGTGCTGTTTTCGTTTAGTCTGCTGCGTGCGTACGCCGCCGCCTCTCTCGCGACGGTGAGAATGGTTCCCTCCACGGGATTGACCACCGCTTTGTACGCGCACTCCACGCCCTTTTGAAGCGCAACCGCAAAGTCCTCTATAGTGGCGCGTTGTATGCCGGCAAAGCCTTCCGCCATTCCGCGGAACATCTGCGACAAAATTACGCCCGAATTACCCCTCGCGTTCAATAACATTCCGTCCGATAACGCCTTGGCTTTCTTTTCCACCGAGTTGTCCTCGACTCTTTTCATAGTGTCAAGTCCGCCGATTATCGTCATACACATATTTTCACCCGTATCGCCGTCGGGGATAGGGAACACGTTTAACTCGTCCACGGTGCGCGCGTGCGCTTTAAGGTTTGCCGCTCCGCTCAGCACCAAGCGCTGAAACTCTTCGCCGTCCACCGTTCTGATCTGCTTTTCGTCCGTCAAAATGGAGTCCTCCGTTGTATTCGTACGCGCTTATTATACCAATTTTACATTAACTGAATATAAACTATTTTCTTTTTTTAACACGATACGAACACATTTGGCGTATTTTTGACAAAAAACGACAAATTCGGACGCAAAAACGCCTTTTAAAACGGAAAACCCCCGTTTTCTAAACGGAGTAGCGATAGGGATTTATCGCTACTCCGTTAGCTATATTTGCCTTACGGCAAGTGATATGCCTTCGGCGTGATATTTTGCTTAAAGCAAAGTGATATTTCTCTCTTCGAGAGAAGTTAAGGCAAATATAATATAACTT
>JBJFAC010000117.1:0-4715 GCA_051887715.1 Candidatus Neoclostridium sp. | reverse complement strand
CGTGGGCGAAATAGCGGGCAACGTGATGTTGAACAAGACTTGCGCGCTGCTTGCGCCGTCAACCTTTGCCGCTTCGACAAGCGAGCCGTTAATCTGCTCCAAGGCAGCTTGGAACAGAATACTTCCGGAACCTGCGCCCCAAGTGGTCGTGAAGATGACCAGCGGCATAAACAGGTAGAAGTTGTTGAAGAAGTTGACTCTTTCGCCGCCCATCGCCACTATCATCTCGTTTATAATACCTACGTTCTGGTCGAAAATCAGCTTCCACATCATCGTGACGCCGACTGAAGAGCAGACGTTGGGGATGTACAGTATAGAACGCCAAAGCTTTTTCGCTTTAACGCGGCTGGTGAGCAGGATTGACGAGAACAAACCAAGGAAAATGGTGATCGGCAAACTGAGCGAATAGTACAGCGTACGGAACAACGACCAGAAGAAATTCGAGTTCGCGCTGGTGAGCAACCAGACGTAGTTGTCGAAACCGATAAATCTTGCCTGCGTTATACGCCATTCGTTAAGTTCGGTCAAGCTGAGGTAAACGGACAGCGCGAACGGAACGAGAGCGAAAAGCGCGTACGTGTACAAAGGCCAAAGCGAAAAACACCAACCGGTGAGGTTTTGTTTTAACCTTTTAACTTTTCTTGCGTGGGACGATTTTTCGGGCTTGAACAGATTGGTATTCGAAAAAATATCTATTCTGTCGTCCGAACCGTCGTCCTTGCGCACTGCAATGACGGAATTATTCATATTCCTCTCCTTTAAGTATAAACGAACCGCGCTCCCTCGGGCAACGTCGCCCAAGGGAGAAATCGGTTTTGTAGCTGATTATGCTTTCTGCAAGCCCTGAGTGTAGATGGTTTCGTACGACGGCGAACCGAAGAAATACGAATATGCAACGAGTTTGCTTGCCGAAGAAATGGTGTAGTTGTTGAACCAGGTTTCTGCCGGCATCTGGTCGTTACGGACCATGGTGTTAAGCGGGTTTGCCCACTCGTTTATCCAAGCGTTATCGGTGAGGTACCACCAGTCGCCTGCTTTCTCGTACTCAAGCATATCGAAGAAGATATCGAGGTTGAGAGTTTTTTCGTCGTCCTTAATGAAGGTCGAGCTGTTTGCCAGGGTAGGCTGGTTGGGGATGTAGCCGGCAAGTGCTTTATAGTACTGGCCTGCGTTTTCCTCTTTACCCTTAACGACCATAACGTCGCTGGTCAGCCAGTCGATGACTTTCCAAGCAGCGTCTGCTTTCTTGGAGGTGGGGGTAATGCAGAGTGCGACTGCCTCGCTGTGTCCGCCCTCAACGCCCTGAGCCTTTACGGTCGTGTCGTTGGTGAGAGGATACTTATATTCTTTATATTGGGGAAGCGGTGCAACACCCCATTCGATGTTGTTCGCCTTGGTGAATTCACGAAGTCTTCCGATTTCGTAACCGCGCTCTACGATCATTGCGATCTTGCCGTCGCCGAACTGTGCGACAGTATCGAAGCCGTCGCCTGCGGTACCGTTGGTGGTAGGCATCATGCCGAGTCTCTTACCGACGCAGTTGAGATATCTGTTAACTGCGGACTTGGTGGAAGGCAACTGAATGAACTTCGCTTCGGGATCGACGGTGATATCGGTGGTTGCATTATCCTTGATTTCGGGACGGATAGATGCGTCGGAGGTGTATTCCTTGGGATTTCCGCCGAGCACGTCTCCCTCTTTCTGCGTTTCGGGATCGTAAATTCTTACGCCGCCGTTTGCAGCAGGGATAAGCAGATCGCCGTCGTTAAAGACGATGTTACCGTCTTCGTCCTTAACGAATCTGCCGTCTTCGTCCACCTTAGGACCGTACTTGGTTACGTTGAGTTTATCGAGGTATTCGAGCGTATCGCCTGCTTTGTAATGAGTGCCGGTGTTTACGCCGAGATAGTATCTTTCGCCGGTTTCTTCGTCGACTTTGTCGAGCGCATATTCGGTTACTTTGTAGTTAGCCGACCAGTCGGGCAGACCGAACGTCCAAACGCCTTCGCCGGTGAGGTCCTGCAAGCAGTCGCCGCCGACCGACCAGCCGTAGTTGAACCACCATTCGGTGTAATATCCGTACGTGGTTGCAACCGATCTTTCGTTTGCGTCCTTTCTGTTGTGGTTGATCTTATTCTGAGACATGGAAAGCAGACGAGCAAGGTCTTCGATTTCGTCCCAGTTCATTGCGATGGACGCGTTGAACACCTTGACGAATTCGGTAGCGCCGCCTTCGTTGGGGTTAACCCAAACGCTGCTTTCGGCGTTGTTTTCGTTGGTACCCTGGAAGTTGTTGATGCAATCCTGTCTGTAATAGCCCTTCTTGGGAACGATTATTTTATCGGTGTTCGCATATTCGTCGGGCTGAGTGAGAACGTCGGCTGCATAGCCTGCGCCGGTGGTTCCGCCGCTGAGCGGATATTTCAGATCTTCGCTGTCGCGGTTACCGCAAGTGTCGTGATACTGATTGAACTTATCCGCAATAAGGTTGTCGTTCCACAGATCCATCAGGTTCTTGCCGATCATATCTTCGGTAAGACCTGCGTATTCCTTGGCAAACTGAGCGTAGTTTTCCGTGGTTACCACTTCGTCGTCGACCGAAATAACGATAACGCCGACGTTTTCCATAGCCTGACGGTTATAGTAAATAGCGGTAGGCGAGGTATCGATCGGAACGCCCCAGAGCGGGTCGTCCGCATAGGAAGTGTTACCGTTTCTGTTGTAACGGAAACGCGGATAAATAGACGACCACATCTTGTCGAGTTTTTCCTGATAGCTCTTCTTCTGCGTGTATGCTTTTACGTCGGTGAAGAAACCGAAGTTTGCCCATTTCTTAAACAATCTGTCGTTGACGAACATAATGTCGACGATGTTGTCGGACGAGAGCGTTTGTCCGGATTCGATACCGTTTTGATAAACGGAGTCCGCAAGGAACTGCGTCATACGCAGATACAAACCGTTCTGACGAGCGTATTCGGACTGGTTGAACGCTTTAACCATTGCGTTGTATTCCTGTTTCTGTAAGTCGTTGCCGTATGCCTGCATAACGACTTCGGTTCTGTCGCCGGTGCTTCCGCCATCGCCGTTACCTCCGTTATCCCCTCCGCCGCCGCAAGCGGTGAACACCGGGGCTGCACAAAGAACAAACGCAAGCAGTAAGCTAACTAATTTCTTCATTTTAATGCTCCTTATGAATAGTTTAATAATATTACGCTGCCGAAAAGCAGTTAATACCACAATACGTCGGAAATTTCAAACCGATGAAACACATCATTTCCCCAACGGTTTGCAACAGGCACGCGCGCGAATTTATACCGAATGAGCGCATAACGCCGTTTTCCTTACTATATTATAAAGCATAACGCCTTCTTTGTCAACAATTTTTCCGCCTCTTTAATGTGTTTTTTTTGTGACAAGTATTTTTTTTCGGCAGAAGAGGCAAATTCTCTTGCTTAATATTTGTTTTTTTGCTAATATTTATGTACGGCAGGTTTACCGCGTGCCAAAATTTCAAGGAGCGAGTTATGAATAAAATCTTTATTTCAACCGATTCTACCGCCGACGTGACCGACGAAATAGGGCTCGAACTCTCGCTGTCCTTTATTCGGTTTTCGGTGGGTACGCGCGCCTTCTGTTTTCCCGACCGCATATACTCGCCCGACGACGCTCTTGACCGCTTTTTAAAGACGGAAAACGTCAAAAACCCCGTCGTCGTACCGAAAGCCGCCGACTACGAGGAGCTTTTCGACGATTTAGCCGAAGCGGGCGGCTCGATCGTGCACATTTCGCAGGGCGCTTTCTGGTCCAAAGCGTATAAAAACGCTTGTGCTGCAGCAAAAAACACTATGGTCAAGTACAAAAAAAGCTTGGTTTTAGTGCTGGACAGCCGCTCTACCGCGGCAGGTCAGGCGCTCGTTCTCGACTATGCGCTTGCCGAAAAGAGCAAAAACGCCCGCGCGGAAGAAATTTTCGCTCTTACCGACGAACTTTCGCAACGGGTGGAAAGATATTTTATTCTGCCCGACGTTTCGCGCTTCAATAAACTGTTCCCCTCTGCCGCAGGCGACCTCGCGCAGTCCGCAAAAACCGTGGCTTTGTTGAGCGCCGACCAAAACGGCAGAATTCTGTCGGTCAAACGGTGCTCCTCCTTCGTCGCCGCCTGCAAGCTCGTTTCGGACGCATACGCCGCCGCCGATTGTAGATACCCCTGCTACGTTTACGGCTCGGCTTGCGTGGAGCCGCTGCTTAAAGCCGTTTCGGTTTTCCGAAAGCGCTCGATACGCGACATTCGTATGAGCTCGATGGGCGCGGCTAATTGTTGCACCTTCGGAAAAGACGCCGTTTCGGTTGCGTTTATCGGCAATCCCAAGAAAGCGGAGGAAAAGAAAAAATTTACGCCCGGCAAGCCCTCCGACTTCTTCACTCCGGAAGAAAACTGAGTAGTTTTTGAAAGTTTTAAAAAAGAATGCCTCCCTTTGCACAAGGGAGCCTCTAAGCAGTAGGACGATTGCTCGATCTGCTTCACAATCCCTCAGTCAGCTGCGCTGACAGCTCCCTTTGCACAAGAGGCATTTAGTTGTGGAACATCCGTTCCGGGTGACTCACAATCCCTCAGTCGGCTGCGCCGACAGCTCCCTTTGCACAAGGGAGCCTTTAAGCAGTAGGACGATCATTCGATCTACTTTACAATCCCTCAGTCGGCTACGCCGACAGCT
>JBJFAC010000116.1:0-4735 GCA_051887715.1 Candidatus Neoclostridium sp. | reverse complement strand
TACCTAAAGTAATAACGGTAAGTAAACATTTCAAAATGTTTATACCGATTAATCCCCAAAGGCCTCCGTCAAATTTTGATTCCATAATACTTCTCCTTTTGTGTATTTTTTATCGGCAGATAAACGTAAAACAGCTAATCTGTCGACATGTGCGATATTATAACACATTATATAAAGATTGTCAACAAAATATTAAAGAAATTTTCACATATTTTTCACAAAAACTTCATAAGTATCTACCTATCGAAAAATTCCCTATCGATACTACGCTAAACGCGGTTGATTTTTTGCGATCAGAAAGAGTTATTTTGTTGTAATTTTTGCCGTTGTGTGCTATAATTTGGCTATGAACAAAAAGATTAAAATCAAAAAACTGTACACGGGACTAAGCGAAGAGCAGGTTAAAACGAAGAACACGCTTAATCTTTTGTGCTCGATAACGGTATGCGCGGCGGCGGTGATCGTGCCCTGTCTGCCGATGCAAACGGGTATTAAAGAACTGTACGAAAGGTTCGGCTTTATCGTCTATTCGGCGGCGATGCTGCTGTGGTTTTCCCACGCGATCGTGGCGGCGTATTGCCTTGTAAATCACTTTATTTCCTACAAAATAAGGCAAACGGTGTACGAAAATCAAAAAACCGCGCTGAAGGGCGAATGGCATACCTTTGCGGGGCTGGAAATACAGCTCGTGCTGGCGGCGCTGTCGCTGCTTTCGGAGGCGTATTTCGTCGTTAGGCGGTTCGATATTCAAACGCTTATCGCCACGCTTGCGACGGCAGTAGGTTTTGCGGCGGCGCTTTGCGTGCGCCAAACGACCAAAAAAGCGTTTAGTAATCTCAGCGAAAAAGCGCCGTCTCGGTCGGGCGAAAACGCGGACGAAGGCGGACGGGACGATGGCGACGAAAGCGAAATAACGGGCGACTTTTACGAATAACTCACGAATGACGAAAACCTACGAGGAGGGAAACTTTATGAAAATAACCGAGGAAATAAAGCCTGCCGGCAGATGGCAGGTAGTGGTTTGCGGAGGCGGCGTTGCAGGCGTTGCGGCGGCGGTAGCGGCGGCGCGCGCAGGCAAAAAAACGTTGCTGATAGAAAAAACGCTGTCGCTGGGCGGACTTGCCACCAACGGACTGGTCAATTTTTTCGTTCCGATGTGCAACGGCAGGGGCAAGCAGATAATATTCGGTATGGCGGATGAGATGCTGCGCCTTGCGATGAATACGAGCTGGACGACCGTTCCGGACTGCTGGAAGTACGACTATCCCGAAAAAGAGGGCAGGCTTATCGGCAGATTTTCGCCCACGATATTCGCGCTTGCGCTGTCGGATACGGCGCAGAAAGCGGGAGTCGAGATATACCTCGACACCGTAATAAGCGGCGCAGTGGTAAACGGCGGACGGATAGACGGAATAATAATCGACAGTAAGTCGGGAAGAGAATATATCGAGGGCGACGAGTTCGTCGACACGACGGGCGACGCCGATCTACTGTGGCGCGCGGGCGTACCCACCGTTACGGGCGGCAACTACTTTACTTACTACGCGTTTGCGATGAACTTCGATACGATGCGTACAGCTCTCGAAAAAAAGGATATAAGCGAGGCGTACCGCTGGTGTATGGGCGGCAGAGCAAATCTGTACGGCGGCGGTCAGCCCGAGGGCAGAAGGCTGTACTCCGGTGTGACCAAGGAAGACGTCACCGAATACGTGCTTGAAAATCAGAAAATACTGTTCGAAAACGTGCAAAAGGAGGACAAGAGCTCTTTCGATCTGACGCTGCTGCCGGTTATGCCCCAGCTGCGCACCACGAGGAGAATAGACGGCGACGCAACGTTTTCCGAAAAGAACGCGTACGTGCATTTCGATGACAGCGTGTGCGCGATAAACGATTTCGACAGGTTGGATTTTCTGTACGAGGTGCCGTTCGGAACGTTGGTCAGAACGGGCTTTGAAAACGTAATAACGGCAGGCAGAACGGCGAGCGCAAGCGGCTACGGCTGGGACGTACTGCGCGTGATTCCCCCGGCGATACTCACCGGACAGGCGGCGGGAAACGCGTGTTCGATAGCTATCGACGACGGCAAGCCGATCTACGCCGTAGACGTAAAGAAGTTGCAAAGCGCTATGGAAAAACAAAACTGCCCCGTGCATTTCGACGACAGCCTGGTCCCTGCCGATAAAAACAAGATCGAAAAAGGCGAAAGCAATGGACACATTTGAATTTAACGACGATAAAGTAAATATGCCCGTGGACAACGTGCTTAAAAAGAAAGACCTCATTCTGCCGGACGAAAAAATCTTCATCGGCTATTTCAAAGGGCATTCGTCGTCGCACGCTCACGATTTTATCGAGCTGGTCTACGTCGTAGCGGGAGAAGCCACTCACGTGCACGACGGACGGGAGCGCAGGATAAAGCCGGGCGACTGTTTTCTGATAGATATAGGCAGTCTGCATTCGTACAAGGACGATACGAGGGATTTCACGCTTATCAACTGCATTTTTCAGCCTTCGTTTTTGTCGCAGACCGTCAAGGACGACCAGCTGTTCAAGTCGCTTGCCTGCAACGTGTTTTTAACCGTCGAGGGAGCGGAAAGCAGCGGCTCTATTTTCGTGGGAGCGGGCGGAGCGCCGGGCGTGCACGCTTTGCTCACGCAGATGATGGACGAGCTCGCGCGCAAGCAGACCGGCTATCTCGAAGTAATGCAGTCGCTGCTCAAGGTCGTGCTTATCAATCTTTTCCGCGGCTTAAAGCCCGATCCCCAGCCCCGTATGATCAAAGATATAATAGAATACGTTGAATCGGCGTGCGACAAAAAGCTCAACGTCGAGGCGCTAAGCGAGAGCATGTTTTTCTCTCCTGCGTATATAAGCCGCATATTCAAAAAACACACCGGCAGGAATCTGTCCGACTATATCCGCGAAAAGCGGCTGGAAAACGTCGCGAAAACGCTGGTCAAGTGCGACGACAGCATAGACGACGTTATTCTCTCCGCCGGGTTCAGCGACAAAAAAAGTTTTTACGAGCAGTTCTCCCGTCACTACGGCTGTACTCCCGGCGAATTCCGTCGCCGCAACCGCAAATAACGGAAGCGCGCCGAAAAAGCGGAAAAAGCGGCAAAGCGCCTTCGGTCGGCTCTAAACCGACGTTCCGCGAAAAATAAAGTACGATAAACCACCGTTTTTACGCAAAACACCCATTGATTTTTTGCGGAGACGGTGGTATTATTTTACAAAAAACAAACAGGAGCGAATTATGAACACTTTATATCCGGCAAAATTTTTAAAGCTGAACTTCAATCGCGCGACGGAGACGGTCGAGCGCTACGGCAACGCTTGCCCGTACTTCCGCAAGGAGTTTACGCTTCGCGACAAAAAGGTGCGAAAAGCCGAGCTGTGGGCAACCGCGATCGGCGTGTTCAAGGCTTACGTCAACGGCGTAGAGGCGGACGGCGACTATATGTCGCCCGGATTTACCGACTACCGCAAGCGCATACCGTGGTGCAGATACGACGTGACCGACAAGCTGAAAAGCAAGAACGCGGTAGTGCTGGTCGCAGGCGACGGCTGGGCAGTGGGATATATGGGCAACGCTATGTACCGTCAGAACTACTATCGCGACGTGTGCGTATGCGCCAAAATAACGGTCGTGTACGAGGACGGCTCGAAGGACGAGATAATAACCGACGAAAGCTGGCTTGCCGATACCGACGAGATCGTGCGCACCGATAATTATATGGGCGAGGAGATCGACCACAACCGCAGTAAGGACAAAAAATTCTATCTGCCCGACTACGACTACTTGGAGGGCAACTGGAGAAAGCCCGAATGCGTGACTTACGGCATTTTCTACGGCTGTTTAAGCGAGGAGATCGCGCCCAGAATAAAGGTGATGCACGTTTTAACGCCCGAAGTTCTCCGCTCGGACGAAAGAATAGTCAGGCTGGATTTCAAACAGAATATGGTGGGCGTCGTGCGCGTCCGCATCAAGGGCGAGCGCGGTACTATCGTGCGCGTGCGCTACGCCGAAATGCTTGAAAAGGACGGCTCGCTGTACACCGAGAACTTAAGAAGAGCGGAAGCCACCGACAAGTTCGTGCTGAGCGGCGTGGGCGAGGAGGAATTCCGTCCGCTGTTCACCTTCCACGGCTTCCGTTACGCAGAGCTGCGCATTACCGGCAAAGCGGAGGTGCTGTCCGTTCTGGGCGAGGTTATGTATTCCGCGCTCGAAAAAACGGGCGAATTCACCTGCTCGGACGAGCTTGTAAACCGCGTGTATCAAAACGTCGTCTGGGGACAACGCGGCAACTTTTTAAGCGTTCCCACCGACTGTCCGCAACGCGACGAGCGGCTGGGCTGGACGGGCGACGCGCAGATATTCTGCGGAACGGCTATGTTCAATATGGACTGCGAAAAGTTCTACAAAAAGTATATACAGGACCTTATCGACAGTCAGCGCGGAAACGGCACGGTGGGCGGCGTTGCTCCTCACGTTCCGCACACGCAGTACGACGACGAGGAATGTCATATGCCCGATTGCGCCGGCTGGGCGGACGCCATGGCGGTTATTCCGTACGAATATTATCTTATGTACGGCAATCTGCAGGAGCTTCGCAATCATCTGTATTTCGTCAAAAGCTACGTAAGGACCTGCGAGGACTGGAGTGACGACTGCATTCGTCCCGCCGATCCCAACTGGGGCGATTGGCTGAACGTGGACTGTAATACGGACAAG
>JBJFAC010000115.1:0-4765 GCA_051887715.1 Candidatus Neoclostridium sp. | reverse complement strand
TTCGGCGCGGTGTACGAGCGTTACGCTTTCGTTTTCCATATCGAAAATCAACTCGTGAATTCCCGCCTGGTCGCCGCGACGGACGGACACGGTAACCGCTCCTCCCACCGCCGCGGATAATTGCTTTGCCGTGCCGCCGGGAGCGTCTCTTTTGCCCGTTCTGTGCGTTTCTATCAGCGTTTTTTCGCACTTTGGCAACGTTTCGGCAAGCAAAACCGCCGCCTTTTTCAAGGCAAACGCGCCGACGGAATAATTCGGAGCAAGCGCGACGGCGATATGCTTTGCCGCTTTTTCGATTTTTTCAAGCTGTCGTTCGCTGTGCCCCGTAGTGCCTATTACGACGGGAATACCGTGCTTAATCGCAAAGTCCAGCGTTTTTTCGGTGGCTTCGGGCGCGGCGAACTCTATTATCACGTCAAAATCGGGCGTTTTACAATCTGTCAGCGGTTTACTTTCGTCAAATCCGCGAACGACCTGAAAATCGGCTCGGTTCAGTCGGGCAAGGTCTATTCCGACCTTGCCGCTTATTCCCACTACTGCAGCGCGCATTTTTTCTCCTCCTCTACGGCGCCGTCGCACAGCGAAAAGAGTTTTTTGCACTCGCTTTCGTCCAGAGCGGTCAGCGGCAGCCGTAATACGTTTTCGATTATCCCGAATTTAGCCATCGCCGCTTTGACGGGCGAAGGACTGACGAACGCGAACAGCTCGGCGATTATCGGGCGTAAAGCAAGCTGATAACGCGCGCTTAGCGCAAAATCGCCATCGAAATACGCGCTGCATATCATTCTCGTCATATTGGGAAACAGATTGCCCGTTACCGTTATCGCGCCCCTGCCGCCTATTGCAAGCATCGGGGTTATCGCTCCGTCGCAACCGGAATACAGCGTAAGCTTCTCGCCGCACGCCGCCCGTATCGCCGTAGCCTTGCTTATCGAGCCGTCGGCCTCTTTCAGCCCCACGATATTCGGGTGCTCGGCAAGCTTTAACGCGGTTTCGGGCGACAGACTTATGCCCGTGCGCGAAGGCACGTCGTAGGCGATTATCGGCACGCTGGATGCGTCCGCTACCGTATAAAAATGGTGCACGATCCCCTCTTCGCCCGGATTGTTGTAGTACGGCAAAACGACCAAAGCCGCGTTTGCTCCCTGTCTTGCCGCCGAACGCGTCAGCTCGACCGTGCGCGCGGTCGAATTACTGCCCGTACCCGCGATAACGGTAAAATCGCCGTTTCCATTTTCAACCGTGAAAGCGACGTTTTTATCCCGTTCTTTACTTGTTAAACAGCTTGCCTCGCCCGTCGTACCGTTGACGACCACGGCTCCGATGCGCGCGGCTTTCTGCATATCCAGCACTCTCGAAAACGCCGCGTAATCCACGCTTCCGTCCGCGCGGAAGGGCGTTATAAGAGCGGTTGCCGCTCCCGAGAATACCTCTGTTTTTCGGTTTTTCTGCATAACGATATTTATGCCGAAAAAGCGCGGTTCGTGCTTGTCTATAAAATAGTAATTTCGGTTTTTACATCAAAACGGCAGGCTTTGGTAATCTTTTCGCCGCTTTTGGTAAACTCTTTATACTTTTTCGTGTGGAAACGGAAAAGCTTTTGCTCGGTCTCGAATACGTCGCAGTCCAACGCCAGCGACTGCGAAAGCGTTTTTTCCACTTCGTTTTTTATAAGGCGCTCGAAATTGCGCTTATAAGCGTCGTTGACCTCGTCGGGCGACAGATTCTGCCGCATTGCAACCTCGTTGACTCTTTCCCTGTCAGCCGCTTTAAGCGTTATTTTTACGTCGATGGAGCTGTGCGGAGTATCCCCGTCGAAACTGACGGAATTAGCGAATTTTACGGTGCTTATTTCGCCCGAAACCGTGCCGACGTTGCTTTCTCCGATGACGAAATCGGGGCACACGAGCGCGCCCTTTTCCGTGTGTACGTCGGAATAGGACAGCCCTCTCGACGCTTCCTCGTCCAGCTTTCCCACCAGTCTTCCTCCCTTATATAAGGCGTTTTTCTCCACCTCGCACGGCTCGAACGAGGCGCTTTCGCCGCCCGAGCCGCCTTCTTCACCGCCGCCCGAACTGCCTGCGCTTTGCGCTTTCTGCATCGAAACGAGGGGCGCTACCGCCGTTTTATTGACGGACGCGCCGTCCGAAACGAATTGGAGCAGAGTTATGACCTTGCTTCCCGTATTTTTACTCGCTCCGCTCATAAGCTCGGTCAACGCGGTTGCCGAATCGAACTTTAGCGACGCGGACTTCTTTATTATTTCCTCGCCGTCCGTTCCGTCGGCTTGCGCTAAAAACGCGCCCGGACTGACTATTCCCGCCGACAAAACCGTGGACAAAACGACCTGCGCTCCCTCTTTCGCCAGATTCTCGCCGAGTATTACCACGCCGCACAGCCCCGTTTCCAGACTCTTGCCCGTTTTGCGCTCGACGTTGGACAGACATTCCGCAACGCTTTTGCCCTTGCCCGAAACGGGAACGCCGATAACCGCGCTGCTTTCGCTGCTGCCGGGCTTGGGAACCGCCGCCGCAATAGTGGTTTTGATTTCTCCGTCCTCATAATCGAGCGCCATAGCTACGGCAATCAGTTTGTTCGTAATGTCGCCGTCGCCGTGCGCTCCCGGTGCCATAGCCATTATGAGAGTGATTATAAGCACGGCAAAAGCCGTTATTTTATTGCGCGTGTTCTTGTCTTTAAGATTTCTTTTATCCCGATTCACCGATTTTTACTCCTTTTTTCGCTGTTTCGTTTTCCTCGGCTGCTTCCGCGCGGTTACGACATAATCTCACGTTCGCGACGACGAAAAGCACCGGGATCAGGCAGTACTCCACCAAAGAAAAGGGTATTTTCGCCCACACGGACGTGGAAAGAACGTACACTTGATTTATCGTGGGCACGACGAACGCCGACGTCACGTACGACAGCACCGCAAGCGCTCCCGCCACGTATTTATAGTTTTTTACGCCCAGAACGAACGAAGCGCACCGCACCGAAAGATAGCCGTTCATCGCCATCTTGACGAAAACGCCCGTCACCCACACCGCGTATATTATGAGGTCGAATCTTCCGTATTCCTGACTGCCGAGGTTGTACTGCGTTAGCGACGTTATGTTATGCCCGTACTTTACGAGCGGAACGATATTGCCGTACGTTGCGAACAGCGCCACCGAAAATGCCACTATCATCACGGCGGCGGCAGCTCTTGCCAGCGTGCACTTGAGCGTCATTCTCTTGCTTATTTTAACGTTGCCGAGCGCGACGGTCATTACGAGCACGTCGCCGAACCATATCGGAAACTCACGTATTCCGTCGTATACCGGTTTTGCTCCGTCCGCCAGCAGAGGCAGAACGTTTTCCAGCGGCACCTCCTTGAAAAGAATAAGCGACAGCAGTACTACTCCCGTCAGTATGAACGGAAAAAATATTTCCGCCGTTCGTCCCAGCACGCGCAACGATTTGATCGCTATTATAAAGCACAGCGCGATAAGCGGCAATATCATTATCGTCCAGTTGAAGGAGGCGAACATATCGAGCGTGAAAAACGCCTTGGTCTCCGACAGATTAAGCGTGTATTTGATCACTGCGGCGACCAATATCATAAGGGCTATTATCTTCGCTCCCACCTTGCCGAAACAATCTCCGAGCATCGCGAAAAACGTCTTTTCCGGGTATTTCACGATCAACAGCGACAATAGAGCCAGGTTGAGTATTTCGACGGCAAAGTAAAACGCCATTACGAACAATCCGTCCTTTCCGCTTATTCGCATCAGTATGGACGGCAACATCAGTCCTTTGATCGCAACGCCGCCTATAAACGCCAGAATAACGAATTGGCGCGCGGTTATCATCGGTCTTTCTATCTGCAACTTGTTTCCTCCTTCGCAATCCCGTTTTCGGCGTTCGGAAAGGATCGCGGTTTTCCGCTCATATTAAGGAAATTGCTCCTGTACATTGCGTCCTGCATATCCTTTTTCACGTAAGGCGCAAACGGAGCGACGTACGGCGCGCCCAGCCCGTTGATCCCAACCGCGTACTGGACCAGATACACGAGCCCGATAAGCAGCAAATACACGCCGCCTATTCCTCCCAGTAAAGTGAATATTATGCGAAGCAACGTAGTAGAGCCCACCTCGTCGGGAGCGGTGTACAGCGCAAGCGACGACAGCGCCACTATCATTACCGCCGGCGAGCTGACTATTCCGGCGCGCACCGCCGTTTCGCCCAGCACGAGCGCTCCTACTATGCTCATCGCCATTCCGACCGCCTTCGGCATTCTTATTCCCGTTTCGCGTATTATCTCGAACAATAATATGACGAACAGCATTTCCGTGGTCGCCCGAAAGGGTATGCCTCCCAGAGCGGTCACCATAGTCAACATAAATTTGAGCGGAATGACGCTGAGATGGTATTTCTGCAACGAAATATACGCGCCGGGCAAAAGCACGGCAAATCCCAGCGTTATCATTCTGAGCACGCGCAAAAACGACGCGTACGAATAACGCTGATAGTAATCGCCGCTCGACTGAACGCTTTCGACGAACAGATAGGGCAAGGTCAGTACGACGGGCGTGCCGCTTACCAAAACGGCCAGTCTGCCCTCCAACAGTTTTGCCGCCACTATATCCGGCTTTTCCGCTCTTCCCGCCTGATTGAATATGGAAAAAGGGCGCTCCTCCAGATAGGGCTGCAGGTATTGCACGTCCAGCACGCCGTCCGTTTTAATACCCTTCAGCCTTCCGATAACCTTTTGCACTATTTTATC
>JBJFAC010000114.1:0-4797 GCA_051887715.1 Candidatus Neoclostridium sp. | reverse complement strand
TACCGAAACCTCCGATTACGACAAAACCCTTCGGCAGATACTCGCCTTGCAGAGCGCCGGCTGCGACGTCGTCCGTCTTGCCGTTTCCGACGAAGGCGACGTTTTAACGTGCAAAAAACTGATAGAAAAGGTCTCCGTCCCGTTGGTAGCCGACATCCAGTTCGACTACCGTCTTGCAGTCAAATGCGTTGAAGCAGGCTTTTCCAAAATACGCCTTAATCCCGGCAATATAGGCGGTAACGATCGCGTTAAGACGGTGGTCGACGCGTGTAAAGCGGCGGGCGTAACTATTCGCGTAGGAGTTAATTCCGGCTCGTTGGACAAGGATATTTTCAAAAAGTACGGCAACACGCCGAAGGCTCTCGTCGAAAGCGCTATGCAGCACGTGCGTTTGTTGGAGAATTGCGGCTTTTACGACGTAGTTATATCGGTTAAGGCAAGCACGGTAAAAACGTGCGTCGAAGCATACAGATTGCTTTCCGACGTGACCGATTATCCGTTGCACGTGGGCATTACCGAAAGCGGCGGCGGAGAAGCTGCTTTAATGAAGTCGGCGGTGGGAATAGGCAGTCTGCTGTTGGACGGAATAGGCGATACTATTCGCGTTTCCCTCTCCGACGATCCCGTTCAGGAAGTCTATGCGGCAAAGAAAATTCTTCGCGCCGTCGGAATAGATAAAAATTATTGCGAAATCGTTTCCTGTCCGACTTGCTCGCGATGTAAGTACGATCTTATCGGAATAGTCAAACAAATGCAGGATTACGTTAAAAATATTACCGTTCCGATGAAAATAGCCGTTATGGGCTGCGCGGTTAACGGTCCGGGCGAAGCAAGAGACTGTGACTTCGGCGTTGCCGGGGGCAAGGACAACGCCGTACTGTTTGAAAAAGGCGTTATAATAAAAACCGTTCCGATGAAAGAGATTACCAACGAGCTGAAAGCGAGAATAGATCAAAAGGTGAAAGAATATCGGTAAATGCAAAGCGTTTTCTCAAAAAAATTTAATCAGCTGACATCCGATAAGTACGATTATATCAAACTTACGCAGGTCGATTTTTTCGTAAAGACTCATTCGATAGAAGTGAGCCTTATTTATCCTATGGAAAAACGCGACGCCGTGGAAAGTAATCGCGAAGAAATAATAAAAGCGATAAAAACGGTGGTGGCGACGCCTGCAAAGCTGAATATTTCCCTTAAAGCGACGTGCTTCGATATTGACTACTGTAAAAAACTTTTGGGCGAATTTTTCAAAGCATATCCCTCGGTCGCTCCTTTCGTTTTGTTTGATAAAATTACCTACGAGAAAGACGGAGACAAAGTGCAGTTATCGGTGTTTGTCGAAAGCGACGCCTGCGACTATTGCGAAGAAAGAAAAATTGCTTGCGAGGCGGAAGAATATCTGTACGGTTACTTCACCGAAAAAATTTCAATCGTATGGAAAAAATACGTCGATGAAAAAGGCGAGGGCGACGTTTCGTATGCCGATAATTCTCCGAAATACTATATGACGAAAGAAGGCGGCAGAGTAATAGTGCCCGAAAACGTAACCGAATTTATCGGAAAGCCCGTAACCGACGCAGCAATGTACATAGAGGACTGCAACGGCTCGCACGCGGAAACGACCGTCGTGCTTTGCGGCACGGTCAGCGATTTCAGAGAACTGCAAAAAGCCGACGGCAGTAAAACTTTCTTTAAGTTCAATCTTACCGATTATACGGGCACGATGGCTTGCCTTGTTTTTACAAATAAAACGGTATTGCCGGAAAAAGTCAAAGAGCTTAATGACGGCGCTACCGTAGTCGTACGAGGACAGATCACCGAACGTGAGTTTCGCGGTGAAAAATCGCTTTCGATGTTCGTCAGAAGTATATCGCGGTGCACTTTTCCCGAAAATTTCGTTAAAAACGAGATACTACGCGCGGTTCCCGAAAATTATCAGACCGTTTTTCCGCTCCCGTACGCGGAAGAAAAACAATCCAATTTATTTGATACCGCTCAAAGCGCGGTTTTACCGCCGTATCTCATGGGCAAAACTTTCGTGGTATACGATTTTGAAACGACGGGCAACGATACGAGAATATGCAATATAACCGAAATAGGCGCGGTAAAAATGGTAGACGGCAAATTTACCGAGACGTTTTCCACGCTGGTCAATCCCGGAGAAAAGTTGGAAAAACGCATAATCGAAATTACGCACATTACCGACGAAATGCTGGAAAATCAGCCGACTATCGATCAGGTGCTTCCGGACTTTAATAAGTTTTGCGACGGAGCGATACTCGTAGGACAGAACAGTAACGACTTCGATTATAAAATTCTGTGCAGACTTGCGGCAGAGCAAAAGCTGAAATTCCCGGACGAGCACGAAGATACGCTGGTGATTGCGCGTAAATACGTCCGTGCGGTGCACAACTATAAATTAGGCACGCTTGCCAAATATTATAACGTCGTAAACGAAAACGCCCACAGGGCGCTTGACGACGCAGTCACTACGGCAAAAGTATTCATAAATTTAGCTAAATTCTTGTGATTTTTGCAAAAAACAGGCTAAAAACGGTTGATATTTCCGAAAATAAATGTTATAATATAGGTAACTTAAAAGTATGTTACTTAAGAGTGGACTGGTTGTTCGCTCTTAAGTCTTTTTATGGAGGCTGTATTGAAAACCGAACAACAAATCTTTCAGGCAATTAACCCGGTCGTAACCTCGCTCGGCTATGAAATCGTGGAAGTCGAAATAACCCGTAAAAACGGAGAAACTACGCTCACGGTTTATATCGCTATTCCCACCGGCGTTTCGCTTGACGATTGCGAAAAGGTGCATTACGCGATCGATCCCGTTCTTGACGAACTCGATCCCAGTGAGGGGAAGCCGTACGTGCTAAACGTTTCTTCTCCCGGACTGGATCGCCCGTTCAAGAAACAGCGCGATTACGAACGTAATTACGGCAAGGAAGTGGAAGTAAAACTTTACGCGCCGATAAAAGGCGTTAAAGTGTATGAAGGCGTGCTGGTTTCCCACGATCAGAACGTCACCGTAATAAATGCGGAAGGAACCGAGACGAGCATAGAAAACACCCGTATCGCGCTCGTTCGTCCGCTGGTCAAATTCGAATAATATCCGGAGGATAAAATAATGATAAGTAAAGATTTTTTTATGGCTCTCGACGAGCTTGAATCGAACAAAGGCATAAAAAAGGAGGTTTTTGTCGACGCGCTCGAAACCGCACTTGCCATCGCTTACAAAAAACAGATGGGAACGGCTAAGGCTGTAAAGGTAAAGCTCGTGCCCGATAAAAATTCCATTAAAGTGCTGGCGTATCAGACCGTTGTGGACGAAGTCGAAGATAAAGATACTCAGATTTCGCTTGAAGACGCGCGTCTTATCAACAAAAAATACAAGGTCGGCGACGTGGTCGAGGAAGAAATCGACTCCAAGAATATTCAGCGTATACCCGCTCAGACCGCTCGCCAGGTAATACTGCAAAAATTGCGTGAAATCGAAAGCGAAATTGCGTTCAGCGAGCTTTCTCAGAAGGAAGACGAGCTTATTACCTGCCAGGTAAGAAGAATCGAGGGAGACAACGTTTACGTCGAACTCAATAAGCAGGTCGAGGCTGTTCTGCTGCCCCAGGATCAGGCCCCTAACGATAAATACATCCCCGGAAAGAGCATTAAAGTTTACGTCAAAAAGATTAAAGCCGGTCCCAGAGGTCCTCAGGTTATGGTATCGCGTACCTGCCCCGGATTCGTCAAGCGCTTGTTTGAAATCGAAGTACCGGAAATCGCAAACGGCTTAATTCAGATTAAAGCAATTGTTCGCGAGGCGGGCTACAGAACTAAAATGGCGGTTTACTGCGAAGATAAGAAAATCGACGCTGTCGGCGCTTGCGTCGGCAACAGAGGAATGCGCGTAAACGCTATCGTGTCCGAGCTCGGCGGCGAAAAGATCGATATAATTCCGTGGGATCCCGATATTCTGGAATTCATTGCGCGCGCTCTCAGCCCCGCGAAAGTCGTTATGGTTCAGGTCAACGACGAAGAAAGAGCGGCAAAAGTCGTCGTTATGGACGATATGTTAAGCCTTGCTATAGGAAAAGACGGACAAAACGCTCGTCTTGCCGCAAAGCTCACCGGCTGGAAAATCGACGTCAAACCCTATTCGTCGCTTATGCAGAACGAAGAGGAAGAAGCGGCTCCCGTTGAAGAACCGCGCTCGGAAGAAAGCAATCAGGAAGAGTTTAACGACGTCTTTGAAGAAGATTTGGGCGATCTCGAATAAGGAGCGCAAAGCGTGCGGTCTGAAAAGAAAAAACTACAGCGAATGTGCGTTATCTGTCGCGAAAGGTTTGATAAAGCAAATCTTAACAGATTGGTTGTAAGCGACGGAAAAGTCGTCGTCGACTCCAAATGCAATCTGCCCGGAAGAGGAGCGTACGTTTGCAACAACGACTCTTGTAAAATCAAGCTCGTTCAAAAAAAAGCACTGTCGCGTGTGTTCAAGCGTGAAATATCGCCAAACGAATATGAAGATATAGCGGAGCGTCTTAATGCAACAAACTAACGATAAAGTAAAAACAATGCTCGGTTTTGCAATCAAGGCAGGCAAAGTATTATTCGGTTCGGACAATATTCTGGCTAACTCAAAGCGCAAATATCTTATCGTTGTGTGCAAAACGCTGAGCGAAAACGGTCTTAACAGACTGATAAATAACGCGACTGCAACGCCGATACTACGTAACAAGCGCGATCCGCTTTCCGCTCTCGTCTACAAAGACAACTGCAAAGCGATTGCCG
>JBJFAC010000113.1:0-4801 GCA_051887715.1 Candidatus Neoclostridium sp. | reverse complement strand
CGGTATCGCTTGAAGAACTCGAAAGTTCAACCTTGTTTTCAAGCGGTGCACCAAACAAGAATAATACGAACCCGAGAGTGAGTCTTGAGTTCGTATTATTTTTTACCGAATATTACGGATTAATTGTTAAGTTAAACTATTTTACAGGAGATAAAAATTATGGATTGGCAACAAATCTGGAGCAACGTACAAACCTGGCTTACGAGCACGGGCATAAAAATTCTGATAGCAATAGTTTTGCTCATCGTTTCGTTTGCGCTGATAAACTGGGTGGGTAAAAAAATAATCAAGCGCGGAGAAAAGCTTAAAGCGACTAAAAACATCGACACCACCGCTTACAGAACGATAAGCTACGTCGCGAAAGTGGCGTTGAAAATTCTGGTCGTATTATCCCTTATCGCATATCTGGGAATAGACACGAGCGCTATTACGGCTCTTATCGCTTCGCTCGGCGTGGGCGTCGGGCTTGCCGTTAACGGCACTCTTTCCAACCTGGCGGGCGGCATACTGCTTTTATTTACGCGTCCTTTTAAAGACGGCGACTTCATTTCGGCTAACGGTTTCGAGGGAACGGTTGAAGACATTTTTATCTGCAACACGAAAATACGAACGGCGGACAATAAAGTCGTTTATCTGCCCAACGGCAAGCTTTCCACCGGAGAAATAGTCAATTTCACCGAAAACGATACCAGACGAGTAGATCTGACCTACTCTATCGCCTATTCCGACGACTTTGAAAAAGCCGCGGAAATAGTTAAAAAGGTAGCCGCGGACAATCCCAAGGTTCTTTCCGATCCCGCCCCTATGGCGCGCGTTTCCAAGCACAGCGAAAGCAGCGTCGATCTGTTCTGTCCCGTCTGGTGCAAAACCGGCGATTACTGGTCCGTACTGTTCGATATGAACGAAAACGTTAAAAAAGCGTTCGACGAAAACGGCATCACTATTCCCTTTAATCAGCTGGACGTTCACGTCTCGAACGACAAATAATGTTGATCCGGAAATTCAAAGCGCAGGATAAAAATCAGGTGCGCAAAATTTGTATGGATACGTCGACGGAAAGCTTTCGCAAAAAAGCCGCAAAACGCGAGCTCGTTGCAAGGATGTTTATAGATTACAACGTCGATTTCGAGCCGGAAAACTGCCTTGTCGCCGAGTCGAACGGCGAAATTTTGGGCTATTGCGCCTACTGCACCGACACCGAAAAACTGCTTGAAAAAACTGATACAATCGCAAAAAGCATTAAAAACCCCGTTTATTCTCTGTTTTTCCGCGCGTGCTCGTCAACGAGCGCAAGGCTTGGTAAAAAGTACGGCGGAGGCGGCTTTCACTTGAACGTTAAACCCGAAGCGCAGGGCAGGCGGATCGGCTCGAAATTGCTTGCCGCCATGGGACTGCACCTTAAAAGCCTCGGCTTTAAATATATGTATCTGGTAACGCAAAACCGTAAAACGCGAGGATATTCCTTCTACTCCCGCTACGGCTTTACCGAAGCGCAAAAATGCGGCTTGGGCTCGATATGCCTGACTTTCAACCTGGAAGAAGCGGAAAATAAAGCAAAAGCGCTTGACCTTTGCGAATTTTGCCCGCAATAAATTGCAAAAAGAAAAGCCGCGAAAAAGCGATACTGCGAAAAAACGTCGTCTCTTTAACGAGGCGGCGTTTAATTTCAGCCTTTTATAACCGCGCGGCTTTAAGCGCACTGCCGATTTAATCTTCTTTGGGGACGATCGGATACAGCTGGATAGTGTTTCCGCCGTCAACGACAAGCTCCGCTCCCGTCGTATTTCTGGCGCACGCGGCAAAATACCACACTGCGTCGGCAATATCCTCGCCGTCCGCCACGTCTCCGAGCGGCGTATATCTGGACGGCACGGACTTGTAAAATTCGGGGTTTTTGATCCATCTGTCCGTCCTTATCATTCCCGGAAGGACGGCGTTCACGCGGATATTGTATTTTCCTAAATCCAAGGCAAGTCCGCGCATCATACCAAGCTGTCCTCCCTTACTCGCTTCGTACGCTATTCTGTCCGGAATAGCCCTGTAAGCGGTGTTTGAATTGACGAAAATCACGCTTCCTCCGCCGCGCTTGACCATTCTTTCAGCCGCGTGCTCGACAAGACAGTAGTTCCACACGACGTTGGTGTTTATAACGCGCATAAAGTCCGACAGCGGATTTTCAAAAATTTTCATATTCAAGCCCTGATCCGCGGCGTTTAACACTATACACTCGACGAAAATATTCTGCTCGTCAAGGCTCGAAAACAGTTTGTCGACCGCTTGCTCGTCCACGTTTTTTTCATCCAGCAACGAATCGATCGCGAATCCTTTGATCAACACATCGGGGAAGGCGCGATTGTATTTTTCTTCCGCCTCGCGCACCTTTTCCGCGCTCCTGCCCGTAAAAACTACGTTTTTGCCTTCCTTTGCGAATTTTTCGACTATCGCCACGCCGGTGTTTACGCACGCTCCGGTAACGAGCGCGGCGCGTATTATCTTTTCATCCATACTGACTGCGGTTCTCCTTATAATACTCAGGTTTTCAGAAATAAAATTCCGTTTTAGGCGGACGTATATCGGTCAGAGCGCCGGTATAATGCCTTAGATTATGCTCTGCGTATGGGTGCTTTTCGCACTCTTCTTCGTTGAGCTCTATGCCCAGTCCGGGCTTGTCTCCGATTCTTATTCTGCCGTCTTTGTATTCGAGATTTTCGTTCGTGACGTATTTGCGGTACTCCACGTCAGAATACATTATTTCAAGTATGCAAAAGTTTGGACAGCACGCCGCAAGCTGCAAGGTAGCCGCGTTCGCAACCGGACCGGAAGGATTGTGCGGCGCAAACGGAATATAATTCGCCTCCGCAATCGCCGCTATCTTTTTAAGCTCCATTATGCCGCCGGCGTGAGAAACGTCGGGCTGAATATAATCCGCGGCACGGGCGGCGAACAGCGCGTTGTAATCGAATCTCGTGTACAGTCTTTCACCTGCGGCGATAGCCACGGGAGATTTGTCGCGAACCGCCTTCAGCGCTTCCGTATTGTTGGGCGGAACGGGCTCTTCAAACCACATGGGCTTGAAGGGTTCCAGCTCTTTAGCGATTTTAATGCCCGTGGCAACGTCGAACCTGCCGTGTCCTTCGATAAGCAGATCGACTCCGTCTCCGACCGCCTCTCTAACTTTTGCGACGCATTCGATAGCCGTATCGAGCTCCTTGCCTGATATCTGCAAATAGCTTTTGCCGAACGGATCCCATTTCATTGCAGTTACTCCGCGCTTGACGGCTTCTTTGGCTTTTTGAGCAAACTCATCCGGAGTTTTAGCGCCGGCAAACCAGCCGTTCACGTAAATTCTGCAATCGTCGTTGACTTTTCCGCCCAAAAGCTGATACACGGGCACTCCCAGCGATTTTCCGAGAATGTCCCACAGCGCGCATTCTACGGCGGAAAGAGCGCTCATAAGCACGGCGCCGCCTCTCCAATACGCGTCTCGGTACAGGTCGTGGTAATGCTTTTCGATAAGGCGCGGATCTTTGCCGACAAGGTAATTTTTCAAGTGCTCTACCGCTCCGCAAAGCGCTTTTTCCTTATATTCCAGCGTTCCTTCGCCCACGCCGCTTATGCCTTCGTCCGTGTATACCTTGACGAAAACCCAGTTTGTTCTGAAGCAGTCCACTACGAACGTTTTTACGTCGGTAATCTTCATACTCTTCTCCTTTCGATTTATCGAGACTATGCTTTTATCACGAATATAGTAGCACATTTTATCTTTCGGAGCATAGTACAATCTAATTTGTTTTTATAGAAATCTAACGATATTTACTCAAAATACGCCCTTTGACTAATAAAATATCATCGTAAACCGTTGTTTCCGTCGCCCGACGCACGCTTATTAAAAAAAGACGGACGAAGGAATTTTCTTTCATCCGCCGATATTTCTTTTACGCCTTTTTTATGCGCTTTCTTATGTTTTTGATTATTACGACCGCTTCGTGCCATATTATCGGAAGCAACGAGCATATCGCCGTTACCATCCATTCGTAAGCGCTGAGTTTTTCAGTTTTGAAAACCATCTGCAGCGGCGGAATTTCGATCACCGCGAATTGCAGCGCGATACCCACCAAAAAGGCGATCAGCATCATCACGTTTCCGCTTTTGAACACCGTAAACGACGATTTATCGGGGCTGCGCATAGCAAACATATGCAACAGTTCTCCGAACGCAAGCGTGGTAAACGCCATCGTCTGCGCCTGGTGCAAAACGACGGGATTTAACTCGCCCATCGATTTTATCGCACCGTAACCGAACGCGCCGTTCAGCCAGAACGCCGCAAAGTAAGAGACCAGCACGGACGCCGTGAGGACTGCTCCGCGAACGAGAATAAGAGCCATTCCGCCGTGAGCGAATACGCTTTCTCCCGGATCGCGCGGTTTTTCGTCAAGCACGTCGCTGCTCGTTTTGTCCATACCGAGCGCAATGGCAGGCAAGCTGTCGGTGATGAGGTTTATCCAAAGCAGATGAATTGCAATAAGCGGAGCGGACAAGCCCACGCAGATTATCAAAAACATTGCAAGCACTTCCGCTATATTGCTGGAAATGAGGAAGTAAATGGTTTTTTTGATGTTGGCGAATATACCTCTGCCCTCTTCCACGGCTTTTTCAATGGACGCGAAGTTATCGTCGGTGAGCACCATATCCGCCGCGCCTTTGGCAACGTCCGTGCCGGTAATGCCCATCGCTATGCCTATATCAGCGGCTTTAAGGCTGGGCGCGTCGTTTACTCCGTCGCCGGTCATAGCAGTGATTT
>JBJFAC010000112.1:0-4829 GCA_051887715.1 Candidatus Neoclostridium sp. | reverse complement strand
GAACAAGCGGTTTGCTTCTGCTTTCAGTTCGAGCATACGTTTTACTCTGGCGTCGGCGACCGTGCCGTCAACCTGCGGCAGCGTTGCGGCTTTCGTACCATGTCTAATGGAATAAGGAAAAACGTGCATATCTAAAAAATGCGCTTTTTTAACCGTTTGCAGGGTTTCTTCAAACTCCTCGTCGGTTTCGCCGGGGAAAGCGACTATTACGTCCGTTGTTATTCCGGCGTTCGGAAAATGCTTTCGTATCAGCGCGATTTTATCCAGAAATTCCTCCGAGGTGTAATGCCTGTTCATTCTCTTCAGCACGCTCGTGCTTCCGCTTTGCATCGACAAATGGAACGAGTCGCAAAAGCCCGCGGCTTTCATTTTTTCCAATAATCCGTCCGTAATTACGTTACATTCCAGCGAGCCGAATCTTTTTCTCACGGGAACGCACGCAAGCGCATCGATCAGACTTTCCAGAGAACTGCCGTTGTCCTGTCCGTAAGCCGAAACGTTAATTCCCGTAATTACTATTTCGTGCGTTTTGACGCAGACGTCCTTAGCCTCGGCTACTACGCTTTCGATACTGCGACTTCTGCTTCTGCCGCGAAGATAAGGAACGATACAATACGAGCAGAAATTGTTGCAACCGTCCTGAACCTTGATGAACGCGCGACTTTTGGTAAGCTCGGGCGTTAGATTATCCTCGTATTTTTCCGGCTGAGCGCAAACGCTGATTATTGGCTTGTGCGTTTGATCAAGTACTATGTCAGACATAATACTCGAAATTGCGGAAATCTTGCCAAAACTGCCGAAAATCATACGAATATTTGGCTTATCCTCGTACTGCGACGCGTTGTTCTGACTGCTGCAACCGCAAATATAAATCTTGGCGCTCGGGTTGTATTTCAGCATTCTGGCGACTGCCTGACGCGATTTTTTATCCGCTTCAGCCGTTACGGAGCAAGTATTAATTATATATGCGTCCGCAACGGAAAGCTTATCGGTGGCGTCAAAACCGTTTTCGTTCAGTTTTTCCACCATTGCTCTTCCTTCGTATTGATTGACCTTACAGCCCAGCGAAAAAACGACGACTTTTATTTTCTTTTCCATTGATCGCCCTCGTACATTACCGCGGAAGTCACGGCTATCGACGCAGTTTCCGCTCTCAATATTCGTTTCCCGAGCGTTACCGGAGTAACGCCGAGTTCTTTTATTTCATTTGCTTCCTTTTCGGTAAATCCGCCCTCACTGCCGACTACTATCGCAACGGAACCGTTTTCGTCAATTCCGGAAATTACGTCTTTTAAGCAAGCGTCTTCGGCTCGCTCGTAAGGAAAGACTATTTTTTCGTATTTTTTCAGCTGCTCGCGCATCTCGTCAAACGTCAAAACTTCGTCAATAAGCGGTAATTTACCTCTTCCGCATTGCTGAGCCGCTTCGGTAATTATTTTGTTTATACGCTCGATTTTCACGCTTTCCGGGCGACATTCGCAATTAGCCGAAAGAAACGGTTTCAAAGCGTACACGCCTAATTCCGTACATTTTTGCGCTACCAGCTCGTTCTTGTCTCCTTTCATTATAGCAAAAAACAGCGAAACTCTCAAATCGGGCTCGGTGTCGCAACGTTTGCTTGACGAAACGAGCAAAACCGTTTCCTTTTTCGTTATGGAACTGATTTTGCACGAATAATCTACTCCGTCGCTGCAAACCACCACCTCGTCGCCGACGCGTGCGCGTAGTGCGTAGGCAAGATGCGCGTGATCGTCGCCGACAAGCACGCACTTGCCGTTTTTTACGTTATCGGAAAAAATTTTTTTCATACACACTCAAACATCATAGCTTGCCATTCGCCGCGCTTAAGCACGGTTACGGGTTTTAATTTCTCGGAAAAAGCCTTATATATGCCGTCCGCTCTTGCGTTTATTATGCCGCTGACGATTATCTTTCCGCCTAAAGAGCAAAGTCCGCTCAGCTTTTTTTGCAATCTAAGCAGCAAATCGGCGGTAAGATTTGCAAGAACAACGTCAAATTTATATTCTCCAACGTCCAGATCGCCGGTAATAACTTCGCACGCGGTCATGCGGTTGAGTTTAAGGTTTTCGCTCGTCGCTTTGGTTGCAAGCGGATCGATATCGTTAAAAACGCAGTATTTTGCACCCAGAGACAGCGCAACCGCGCCGAGTATACCGCTGCCGCACCCGACGTCGGCAACCGTTTTACCGCTTAAATTCAGCGATTGCATAAGCTCGACGCACATAGAAGTCGTTTCGTGATTGCCCGTTCCGAAAGCCATACCGGGCTCGATATACACGGGTTTTTCACCCTTTTCGGCCTCGTATTTCTGCCACGCCGGAACGATAACAGTTTTTCCGATCTTGATTGGAGCGTAATACTTTCTCCATTCGTTCTCCCAATCTTCGGAGTTTATGTAGGATCGGTTGATCTCCATTGCGCCCATCGGAAATTCGCTGCCGCGTTTAAGGCTTTCCATAGCGGCGTATAATTCGGTAGGATCAAAATCCTCGGAAAAGAATCCGCTGACCAGCGTTCTTCCGTCGCCCGGATTTAACAATTCTTCGTCAACGTAATCCCAGTTTTTGTTCTCTTTGATAAGCGATATAACGTCGTTTTTATCGGTAATCGAAACGCCGTCGCTGCCGTAATCGTATAATACCGAAGAGACCAGATCGCTCCCTTCGGTAGTAGTCGTAACGGTAATTTGTTGCCATTTCATAGGTTGTTTCTCCGTTAAATGCCGGCACGTTTATTGAAATCTTTGATTTTATCGAACTGATCGATTTTCATATCCTTTGCCAGATGCTGAATTTTTGCCTTTTGATCGCGCGTCAGTTTTTTGGGCATATCCACGATGAACGTGACGTACATATCGCCCGTTCCGCGTTTCGTGCTTATTCCCTGTCCGCGAACGCGCACCGTCGTTCCTCCGATCACGCCTTCCGGCAGAGCGTACGAAAAAGTGCCGCCCTTTAACTGCGGAATATCGACTTTCTCGCCCAGAATAGCCTGCGCAAAAGTAACCGGGAAATCAAGATAGAGATCCATTCCTCTGCGTGTGAATATCTTGTGGCTCATAACGGTGATGTTCAGATACAGATCGCCGTTTCTGCCCGACAAAACCTTTTCGCCCTCTCCGCGAACGGTGAGCGTCTGACCGGTTTCGACTCCGGCGGGAATAGTGACTTTAAGCGTAACGCTTCTGCGTTTGATTCCTCTGCCGTTGCAATCGGGACAGTTTTCGTCGATTACCTTACCGCTGCCGCGACACGTGGAGCAAACGCGCTCGTTTGCAATTCTTCCGAACGGCGTATCCTGCACGGAGCGCACCTTTCCCGATCCTCCGCAGGTGGGACAGGTGTGAAGCTTGGTTCCGTTTTTCGCTCCCGTACCCTTGCACGACGCGCACGTTTCGTTTCTCGTGATTTTAATTTCTTTGGTAACTCCGAACGCCGCCTCTTCAAAAGTAAGCGTAAGGCTTTGTTCGAGATCGGCGCCCACGTTTTCGCGTTGAGAACTTCTGCCCGATCCGCCGCCGAACATATCGAATATACTGTCGAAAATGCCGCCCGATCCTCCGAATCCGCCAAAACCGCTGAATCCGCCGAAGTCGGCAGATCCTCCGCCCGTGCCGAAGGGCGAAGGATTGTCGTAAGCGGCTCTTTTTTCTTTATTGCCAAGCGTGTCGTATGCCTCGCTTATCTCCTTGAACTTCTCCGCCGCCTCTTTATCGTCGGGGTGAAGATCGGGGTGATACTGCCTTGCCAGCTTGCGATACGCCTGCTTTATCTCGTCATCGGACGCAGTTTTCGACACGCCGAGAACGTCATAATAAGATTTAGCCATACTTCTCCGATGATTTTATAAATTAAACTTCTTCCGCATCGACCACGTTGTCGCCGCCGTTGCCTCCGTTACCGTTGTTTCCGCCGTTAGGGTTCTGAGCTCCGCCCGCCTGCTGATAAAGTTTGGTGAAAACTTCGTTGGAAACGTTCTGCAAGCTGTCGGTTGCGGCTTTGATTTCGTCGATATTTTCGCTCTTCATCGCTTCCTTGGCCTTGTTCATTTCGTCTTCGAGCTTTGCTTTATCAGCAGCGTCAACCTTCTCTCCGTTTTCTTTCAGGAATTTTTCGATCTGGAAGACGAGCATATCTATCTGATTTCTTGCGTCCACAAGCTCTTTACGCTTATTATCCGCAGCGGCAAAGCTCTCCGCATCCTTAATAGCCTTGTCGATCTCTTCTTCGGACAGATTGGAAGAAGCGGTTATGGTAACGCTTTGTTCTTTACCCGTTCCCTTGTCCTTTGCGGATACGTGAACTATACCGTTTGCGTCGATATCGAAGGTTACTTCGATCTGCGGAATGCCGCGGGGAGCCGGAGCTATACCGCCGAGCTCGAAGCGAGCAAGCGTTTTATTGTCGGCTGCCATCGGTCTTTCTCCCTGCAATACGTGAATATCGACTGCGGGCTGATTGTCCGCCGCGGTAGAGAATATCTGCGACTTTTTAGTAGGAATAGTGGTGTTTCTGTCGATTATCTTGGTGCAAACGCCGCCCATAGTCTCGATTCCGAGCGAAAGCGGAGTAACGTCCAGAAGCAATACGTCCTTGACTTCGCCGCCAAGCACGCCGCCCTGAATTGCCGCGCCGATTGCAACGCATTCGTCAGGGTTGATACCCTTGAAGGGTTCCTTTCCGGCAACCTTTCTGACCGCGTCCACTACGCAGGGAACACGTGTAGAGCCGCCGACGAGAATAACCTTATCGATCTGCGCGGGAGTGAGCTGTGCGTCCGAAAGAGCGCGCTTGGTGAGAGATACGGTC
>JBJFAC010000111.1:0-4832 GCA_051887715.1 Candidatus Neoclostridium sp. | reverse complement strand
ATAACATTTTCGGCAAAAAAAAGCAAGAAAAAACGCCGCTTATCCGATAGCCCTCCCAAGTTTTTCGACTTTCGGGGCGCTTATCCTATCCGCGTCGTTTTCTTTTTATCTTCGCATTCAGTCGTCGGCAGGCTTCTCTGCGACTGCAACTACCGACAGGTATATTTGTTTTGCCGCCAACTGCTGAGCTTCCTTTTTGCTTCTTCCGACGCCGAAACCTTTTATTCTACCGTCCAATATCGCTTCCGCGTCAAAAAACGGACGGTTGAGTTCTCCTCTTCTGTGCGGTTCGGGATACACGAGCGAAAGCTTGTTGGCCTGCGCGTATTCTTGCAAACGGCTTTTGTAGTCGGTGGATTGAGCCGCAGGCAACAGCGCCAGATGTTTTTCCACGAACTGCGCGGCTTGTTTTATACTGCCGCTGTCCAAATATACGGCGGCAAGCACCGACTCGAATATATCCGACTTGGTTTTCACCGACAGTCCTTCGTCCTTATCCGTTCCGTTGCCGAACCTGACGAAATTGTAAAGTCCCATTTCGGTTACGGAACGGCACAGCGGCGCGCGCGAAACCATAACGGCGCGCTTTTGCGTCATTTCTCCTTCGTTTTCCGACTGACGGTACAATTTTTCGGCGATAACGAAGTTTAAGACGCTGTCGCCCAAAAATTCGAGTTTTTCATAGCTGGTGCAGTTATCGTGCTCGTTTACGTACGATTTATGCGTCAAAGCGGTTACGAGCAGTTCCTTATCGCGGAACGTATATCCTATGATTTGCTCCGCTTTTTTTAAGTCCTCGTCGTTCATAGCGGTCAGTTTGCGGCGTTTTCTCCCGTCTTTTCCGCCGCTTGCGCCTGTTTCTGAGCCATTATACCGGCGGCAGTCTGATCGATAAACTTCTTATCCTTTAATTTGCAGGCAGTGAGAATAGAAGCGCAAACCGCTTCCGCCGTGGAAGATCCGTGCGCTTTTATAACTATTTTTTTGATTCCGAGGAAGCACGCTCCGCCCACCTTCTGGTAGTCCATCTGATTTTTCAGCTTGGAGAACGCGCCTTTCATAAAAATCGCGCCGAACTTTGCCTTTTTGGACTGCATAATCTCGCGTTTCAACGAACGCATTACGTAAAGAGCGGTGCCTTCGATGGTTTTCAGCAGTACGTTGCCGACGAAACCGTCACACACCAGCACGTCGTAATTGCCGGACAGCGCGTATCTCGCTTCCATATTGCCCACGAAATTGACGCCCGACTGCTTGACAAGCGGAAAAGCGGCGTGAGTCAGATCGTTGCCCTTTTTATCCTCGTCTCCTACGGAAACGAGAGCGACCCTCGGATTATCGATACCGGCAACCGCCTTCATAAAGCAGGAAGCCATAACGGCAAACTGAGCAAGATATTCTGGGCGGCAATCCATATTTGCTCCGCAATCGCAGATAGCAAGATATCTGCCGTCGCCGATGGGAACGAGCGGAGACAGCGCGGGACGAAGTACGCCCGCAAGACGCCCTATTTTGAATATGGCTCCTGTGAGCATTGCACCGGTACTGCCGGCGGAGATAATTCCGTCAACGTCCTCTCTTTCCCTGCATATATCGCAGGCGATCACCATGGACGACTGCTTTTTGGTTTTAATTGCCACTGTGGGCGATTCGTTATTCGTTATGGTGTCTTTTGCGTCTACCACTTCCATTCTGGACTTGTCGTATGCGCAAGCCGCAAGCAAAGGATCGATAACGTCCGTATTTCCGACGAGAACGAGTTCGAGATCGCTGCGAACGTTAAGCGCGTCCACGCAACCGCGCACGACTACTTCTTCGCCCTTATCCGCACCGAATGCATCAACTACAAATTTCATAAATTCTCCTGATTAACAAATCAGCCTCACCAAAATTAAATTAGCGAGGCCGATCGTGATTATTTCGTTTCTTCTTTAATTTCTACTCTCTGAACGCCGTCATAATAGCCGCAGTTTTTGCAAACTCTGTGATTAAGCATTTTCTCGTGGCACTGGGGGCACTCGCGAATTGCCGGGGTTGAGATTTTCCAGTTAGCGTAGCGGGAATTACCTGCCTTTTTGGAAACTTTATGCTTTGGTACTGCCATAATAGCACCTCCTATTTAAACTTCAAATGCTATAATATTATAGTAAACTTTCCCAACTTTGTCAACAGTTTTAGGGCGTTTTTTGCAAATCTTTAATTGAAAATTTCTATCTTTCCCGTTTTTACGTCATAATAATAGGTTTCGGCTTCAAAAATCTTATTTTCAAGCGTTTTTACCGTACTTTCGCCGCTTACTTTTCTCACTCTTAAAAGAGTACAGTCTTTTAAGAAACGCTCGGTTTCTTCGCTTAGAATAAAGCCGGACGGCGCAAACATAATTTCGTCGGTTCGGGTAAGGCGAACGAATAATCCCGCTTCCGTTTGCTCGAAACGAAAGCCGAGAGGCGTCTTTTCCCCGTCTTTCAGCACGTAACAAGGCACGCCGTAGTCGTCGAACAGTTTAACCGCCTCGCCGTATTCGCGCACAAAAACCGCACCCACGTCCAGTTCGTGCGATAAAAGCACTATTTCTCTTGCGATCGGATAGTCGGCGGACTGCAAAACTATTTCATCCAATTTTCTTATTTTCAGTGCGGACAATCTGCCCGTCAGGTTTTCCCTGCCCGTAATATCGGCGACGAGCGCGGTCTTGTTGCCGTCAAAAGTTACTACGCTGACCACCTGCCCGAACGAATCGGGATAACAGTACAGTCGATCCGATTTTACCGTAAACGGCGCGTTGAAGCCCACCACCACGCAAACGCAATATATTACGCACACCGTCGCGACGTACGGCTTGAGCTTTCCCGCCATAAAAAATCTGCTGATCAGAAAGAACGCAACGTACAGCGTGAACACGAATTTCCCCGCGTACACGATTACGCTGCTGCCGTATAAATTTGATACTAACGCCGAAATCTTATCCAGAATCCACAGTCCCGGATAAGCGATCTTAACTAACGCGCCCGCAAAAGGCATTACGAGGGCTATCGTCATAGTAACGAACAGAGCGATAAACGAGAACATTATCACGTAGGACAGTAAAACGTTGGATAAAACGGAGTACGCGGACAGCCTGCCGAAATAATAAAGCATAGCGGGCGTTATTCCTATCTGCGCCGATACGGGCAGAGCAACGGAGTCGATAATTTTGCCAAACTTGTTTTTCGTGATTTTACGGCAAAACCCGCTTATCGGTTTTAAGAAAAAAACTATTCCCAAAACCGCGCAAACGCTCAACACGAAACCGACGTCGAACAGCGCAAACGGTCGCGCCACGAGATATACCGAGCAGGCCAGACCGAGATTATTCAGTCCGTCGTTACGCTCTCCCGTAGCCGAAGAAAACAGAAAGCACGTACTCATAACGCTTGCCCTGACCACCGAAGCGGTAAACCCGACCAGCACGTTATAAAGCAGCAGCACGGCTACGGTAACGGCAAGATTTACCGCCCGTTTGGCTTTTAACGTTTTGCAGATAAAAGATATTACCGACGCCAAAAACATTACGTGAAGTCCGGATACGGCAAGAATATGCCCTATTCCGGCAACGCCGAAACTGTCCTTGACGCGCACGTCCAATTGACTTTTGTCTCCTATTACCATTCCGTAGGCAACCAAGCCGTATTCTTTTCCGAGGTTTTCTACAAAAACACTTTTAACTGTTTTTCTTATATAATCGAAAACGTTAATTTCGTCCGCAGGCGTTACGGTAAAGTCGCCGGAGCGTAAAAACGTCGTATATCTGACGTCCAGACGGTAATAATAGCCGTTAACTCCGTCGTCTTCAATAAACTCGACTTTATTCAACGTTGCAACGGCGTTAAAGCCGTCGCCCTCGCTTACTCCGTCCAGCTTTATTTCGTCGCGGTTTTCCTCCGATAAATACACCATAACGTTCCCGTATTTATCTCCGGAGGCGGTTTTCACCAGCAGCCTTTTGCTGAGTCCGTCGTCGTATACCTGCTCGATCGTGCCGACGAGATTGTATTTTTCCGCTCTTTCACCTGTAAAAAGCGTGTTTTTTGCGCGCTCATTCACAGTGATAATGCACGAAAGAAAGCAAGCGACGAACGCAATCAAAACGACAATACAGCCGAAAAAGCGAACGGCGTTCTTTCTGTAAATAACGCAGGCTAAAATTATTGCCAAAGCCGAAACTCCGGCTAAAATTACCGAAAGCGCCGCGGATTTGTAAAACAGCGTAAAAGACAGCACCATGGCCGCGCACGCTACTGCCGAAAAAGCAAAAGTTCTGAAATTTACTATCCGTCTGTCTTTCATTGGTATTTTTTAATCAGTTCAACGTTATTTTTTTATAGTATTCAAATCTGTTGTCGTGAATGGTTGCGGCAATTTCCGCCTTGATCGAGTCGTTTTTCAAAACCTCCGCCGAAATTTTCTTTGCTATCGCGAGATCGTCGGCGGAAACGGGAATATCCGCTTTGCCGTGTTGCGACAAACCCAGAAAATCGCCTGCTCCGCGACCGGCGAAATCGTATTCGGCAAGAGCAAATCCGTCCGAGCATTTTTCCACGTAACGCAATCTGTCTATTGCGGCTTCGGAAACGTTTTGTGCCAAAAGGAAGCAATAACCGTGCTTTTCTCCGCGCCCGACTCGCCCTCTCAATTGGTGAAGCTGACTGAGACCGTATCTGTCGGCGTTATAAATCGCGACGTTCGTTGCTTCCGGAACGTCTACGCCCACTTCTACCACCGTGGTGGAAATCAATATTTTGATTTTTCCGCTTGCAAAATCGCTCATCGTTTTGGTTTTTTCTTTTTCGGAC
>JBJFAC010000110.1:0-4833 GCA_051887715.1 Candidatus Neoclostridium sp. | reverse complement strand
CGCAAACCGATTACGGTACGTACACGATAAAGAGCATTAACGCGGTCGTTACCGTGCGCGAGGATTCCACCGTTCGGTTCAATGAGAAAATTACCGTCGATTTTCACGTTCCCAAGCTGGGAATATACCGCGATCTTGCCACCAACAGCGGCGAAAGCTATCGCGATATAGAAATAATAAAGTCGGAGTGGAGCGATATCGACCACGAGGACGGCTTCGTGCGCATCAGTCTGGGCAAGCCCGACGGCGCAAGCAGAGTCACGGGAGTGCAGGAATACGAAATAGCATACACGCTTATTCTGCCTGACCGCGACCGTCCGGACGAGGTCTATCTCAATCTCATCGGCTTCGGCTGGACCACTAAAATAGAGCGTGCGAACGTCGAACTCTACACGCCCGAAAAACTGGGCAGTCGCAGTT
Organism: Candidatus Neoclostridium sp.; assembly: GCA_051887715.1. Taxonomy (GTDB): domain Bacteria; phylum Bacillota; class Clostridia; order Christensenellales; family Pumilibacteraceae; genus Neoclostridium. Next base: position 4,413 of record JBJFAC010000110.1, on the reverse strand, counting down.
TTTTCACGCAGTACGGAGATTCTTCTCCTTCTGGAAAAGTGACGGATAACAACGACGATCCGGTAAAAACGGAGAAGGGCTATCGCTACGAATTTTCGGCAAGCGATCTAATCGCTTTTCAGGGAGTGACGGTCAAAGCCTCTCTGCCGGAAGGAACGATGAAACTGCACGAAAAAAGTTTTCCGCTTTCGCAGGCCGTCGCGTGTTTTTTATTCGTCGCGGCGGGCGTACTGCTGCTTTTCTATTCGCAACGCGGACAGGAAGTAACCGAAATAACGCATTATTATCCGCCCGAAGTAAACGGCAGAAGGATTATTCCGCCCGAAGCCGGCTTATACATCGACGGTACGCTTTCGCAAAAGGACGTCGTTTCGATAATATTCTATTGGGCAAGCAACGGATATATAAGAATAGAGAACGCCGATAAAGACGATCCCGTGCTCGTCAAATTGCGCGAAATAAGCGCTTTCGAGGCGGGCGGAGCGGAATATCTGCGCCTGTTCGACGCGATATTCAACCGCGGCAACAAAGTAAAAGTAAGCAGTCTTCAATACAAACTCGCCGCGGCGTTCTCCGAAATAACGGCTAAAAGCCACGTCGTTTCCTCGAAATTCTACAGCGGAAAATCGATAGCGCTGTCCGTTCTCACGGCGGTGTCGGCGCTTATCGTTACGGCGGTGATCGCGGCTATTACCGGAATAAAGGCGATCGGAAGCATAGATACGGTGTTTACGTTAATTCCGCTTGCTATCGTCTGCGTCGTCGGATACGTCGCAAATATGTCGCTTTTCAGATACCGCTACAAGATAAAAGGCTATAAATTCGCGGCTATCGGCGTAACGCTGGGAATAACGGCGCTCGGAGCGCTTTGCGCGTTAGGTGTGTTTCCGGACGTCATGCCCTTGTACGCGTCAATGCCGCTTTGCACGGGCACGGCTTTTCTCGCCGCCGCCTGCGGACTGTCGTACAAGCGCACGCAGTCGTATATAAAAACGCTCGGCGATATTCTCGGATTTAAAAACTTCCTCGAAGTGGCCGAAAAAGAAAAGCTGGAAATGTTGCTTGAGGAAAATCCGCAATACTACTACGATATTCTGCCATACGCAAACGTTCTGGGCGTTTCGGACAAATGGGAGAATAAGTTCAAGGACATAACCGTTCAGCCGCCCGAATACGTCTTCGGCGGACCGGACCTTATCGATCTGTACGTTTATTCGTCGATAATGCGCTCGCTCAACCGAAATATGTGCGCCGCCATGTCGCCCAAACCCTCCTCGTCGTCAAAGAGCGGCTTCGGGGGCTTCGGAGGCGGCGGAGGAGGCTTCGGAGGCGGCGGCTTCGGCGGAGGCGGCGGAGGAGCAAGATAGTCCTTTTCCGCACGGCGGATCCAAGCGCCTCTTCCGGAATACAAGCGCTTTTCGTCAAGAACGGTATTATTACGGCATAAATCAAGAAAAAACCAAAAAAACGGAGCAGCAATGGAACTGAAAAAACTAAAAAGCGGAACGGACGTGCGCGGAGTTGCGCTGGACGGCTACGGAGAAGAAGTAAATCTGACGCCGGAAGTCGCGCACAAGCTCGCGCTCGCGTTCGTGGCGTACTTAAAAGAGAAAAACGCGTCGGCAAAAAAGATAGCGGTCGGCAGGGATTCGCGCCTGTCGGGAAGCGCGCTTGCCGCCGCGGTAATAAACGCGGTTACGGAAAGCGGTCTGGACGCGCTGGACTGCGGTATGTGTTCTACTCCGAGTATGTTTATGATGACGGTGTACGATCAGACTGCCGCGGACGCGTCAGTGATGATAACCGCGTCGCATCACCCGGCTCAGAAAAACGGACTGAAGTTTTTCTTTCCCCAAGGCGGAGCGGAAAGCGAGGACGTCGATAAAATAATAGCCTACGCCGAGGAGAACAAACGCGTTCTTTCCGAAGTTAAAGGCGAAGTAATAACCGACGACTTTATAGGGCTGTATTGCGAATTTCTGCGCGAAAAAGTGCGCTCTGCGCTGGGCGGCGACAGCAAGCCGCTTTCGGGCTTTCATTTCGTGGTGGACGCGGGAAACGGCGCCGGAGGTTTTTACGCCGATCGCGTGCTGAAGGAGCTGGGCGCGAACGTAGACGGCTCGCAGTTTCTGGAGCCCGACGGCTCGTTCCCCAATCACATTCCCAATCCCGAAAACAAAACGGCAATGGATTCCGTCCGCCGTTGTACGATGGAAAACCGCGCCGATCTCGGCATAATATTCGATACCGACGTCGATCGCGCGGCAATAGTCGCTCCCGACGGCGAGGAGATCAACCGCAACCGGCTTATCGCTCTGATTTCGGCAATCGTTCTTCGCAAATATCCCGGCGCAACCGTGGTCACCGATTCCGTGACCAGCGACGGGCTGAAGGCGTTTATCGAAAGTCACGGCGGCGTACACCACCGTTTCAAGCGCGGCTATAAAAACGTTATAAACGAGGCTATAAGGCTGGAAAAAGAAGGGATAACCGCTCCTCTCGCCATCGAAACCAGCGGTCACGCCGCACTTAAAGACAATTACTTTCTGGACGACGGAGCCTATCTCGTTACCGAAATAATAATCGAAGCCGCGCGCCTTAAGAAAGAGGGCAAGACGGTGGACAGCCTTATTTCCGAGCTTGCCTGCCCCGTTGAAGAACTCGAGGTACGTCTGTCCTTCCCAAGCGGAGTCGATTTCAAAAAAACGGGCGCGTTCATCATCGAGGAGCTTAAAAATTTGGACGTTCCCGGACTGGTCGTCGCCCCCGATAACTACGAGGGAGCGCGCGTTTCCGTCCCCGGACAAAAAGGCTGGTTTCTGGTGCGTATGAGCGTTCACGATCCCATTATGCCGATCAATATCGAGTCGGACAAGCCGGGCGGAGCGAAAAGCATTGCTAAAATTCTCTACGCCTATCTGTCTCAATATCGGGATCTGGACAGTACGAATTTGGCGGCGGCAATCGGAGAATAAAATTCTGTTCGTCACCGTAAAAAGCCTAAAAAGCGGCGCAATTGCCGTATAATCGTAAAAAAACGGCGAAATAACGCCCGAAAAAAATACAAAAGAAAAATAAAAAAGTCAAAAAAACGTTCTGTGAACGGAAAATATAAAAAGCAAGGAGTACACTATGAACAAGATTCAAAAGAAAGCGATCGGCGCAATCAGAGCGCTGTCCAGCGAGGCGATCGATAAGGCGAACAGCGGACATCCCGGGCTTCCCCTCGGATGCGCAACTATGGGATTTACCCTGTTTTCCAAGTTCCTTAATTTCAATCCCAAGGACGCAAACTACTACAACCGCGACAGATTTATTTTGTCCGCGGGACACGGATCGATGCTTTTGTATTCGCTTTTGCACATATTCGGTTGCGGAGTGACTATGGACGACTTAAAGTCCTTCCGTCAGCTCGGCTCCAAAACGCCCGGACATCCCGAATACGGCGTAACGCCCGGCGTGGAAGTCAGCACCGGACCGCTCGGACAAGGCATTGCCAACGCAGTGGGCTTTGCCGTTGCGGAAACCATTATGGCTGCCCGTTACAACGAGCCCGGACACGAGGTCGTCAACCATTACACCTACGCGCTTTGCGGCGACGGATGCATGATGGAAGGTATCGAGTCGGAAGCGGCGTCTCTTGCGGGCACGCTCAAGCTCGGCAAGCTCATCGTGCTGTACGACAGCAATAACATCACCATCGAAGGCGACACCGTAACCGCGTTTACCGAGGACGTCGGCAAGCGTCACGAGGCGCAGGGCTGGCAGGTTATAAACGTGGCGGACGGAGAAGATATTGCGGCAATTTCGCGCGCAATTCAGAAGGCTCAGCGCGAGACGATGAAGCCGTCGCTTATCATAATCAGCACCAAGATCGGTTACGGCAGCGAGCTGGAAGGCAGCGAGGCGTGCCACGGCGCACCTCTGGGCGCGGAGAGAACGCAAAAGCTCAAGGAAAATATCGGCTACGACTATCCGCCCTTCACCGTACCGGAAGAAGTGTACACCTATTGCCGCAGAATAGGCCGCCAGAACGCCAAGAAACAGCGCGCCTGGGAAGAAATGCTTGCCTCCTACAAAGAAAAATATCCGCTAAAATACGAACAGTTCAAGCGCGAGATCAGCGGCAAGACCGTCGAGCTCGACGCGGTGCCCCAGCTTTGGGAAAAGCCCGCAAAGGCGGACGCCGTCCGAAACGAGAGCGGCGCGATACTCAACAAACTGTCCGTCGTCGTTCCCAACCTCGTGGGCGGAGCGGCAGACCTTGCGCCTTCCACCAAGACCTATCTTAAAGGGCTGGGCGATTACGGCGCGTTCAACCATTCGGGCAGAAACCTGCACTTCGGAATACGCGAGCACGCTATGGCGGCGATCTGCAACGGTATTAAACTGCACGGAGGACTGGAAGTATTC
>JBJFAC010000109.1:0-4885 GCA_051887715.1 Candidatus Neoclostridium sp. | reverse complement strand
ACGCCTGCTTTTCGGGCGTTTTTTCGCCCTTTTCCTGCATATATCTGCAAAAATACGGGTACGCGTTCTCGCAAAAACTGCCGTTATAATCGAAATGGAACCACTCCTGCGTGCTGCCGCCGGAAATCTGATAGCCGACGAGATTTTCCCTGTACGCCGAATTTTCCACGTGACGCATAAATTCACGCAGCATATCGGCTCCGTCTTTACGGAACTTGTCGGAAAACAGCATCTCCCTGCCCTCGGGATTGGCAACGGTGGACACCGTTTCGCGCGGATTTTCCTCCACCCACCACGCGGGCATGGACAGATATATACGCGGAAAAAACAACGCCTTCGGATCTTTTTTCAACAGGTCGGCTACGTCCTCGTCGAACTCGGAAAAATCGGGCGAGCCTTTTACGTCGAATATGCCGTTTTTTCTGCACGGAGTGAAGCCGGATCCCGAATTTATGGGCATAGACGTGAAGTAACAGCACACCGAATACAAATGATAGCCTGCGCGTTCAAAGTCCTCGTAGCGCGCGTTTTCGGTGAAATACGTCACGTACGCGCAAAAAGGCGTTTCGCCGCGATCGGTTTTAAGCACCTGCTTGCCGTTTGAAAAAATGATTTGCGATTTCATTGTTTTACCTCTTTTTCCCTTTTTTATATATTATATCGCCGCAAAGACGCCCGGTCAACCTATATTTCGTGGGGAGTAAACAAAAAAATCTACTCACGGTAGATTTTTTTGTTTTGTCGTTATTTGTTGAAATACTCTATTACGGGCGATTTAATGATGCCCGAGGAATGCAGTTGATATTCGTACGCCCACTCGTCGCCGTTAGTATACCAGTAAGACGGTCCTGCCCACGCTATATCGAGGCAGGCGTGCAACGCTCCGAAGCTGTTTATGCGCGATATATGCGCGGTGAGAGCAAGCTCGTGTTTTCCCTTTTTGACGTCCTTAATCACGAGAGAGTACGGGCACCAGGCGATCACGCCCGCGCTTTCGCAGTCCAGCTTTGCCGTGACTACCGCCGCGTCGAACAAGGACGCCGTGATTTTTACGTCGCAGTCGCTTTCGCAGTCCAGCGGAATTTTATAGGTCATATCCGCTCCGTAGAACGGGAAGCCCTGCCTCGTCAGGTCGCCGAACGCAATACGTGCAGGCTTTGCGGTTATTTCGGCTTGCTCGCCCGTCACCGAAACGCCGAATTCGCCCAAAAGGAACATGTTTTCAAGGCTGGTGCGCTTTCCGAACGGCACGAGCGCGATCAGCTCGTTGTCGCCCTTACGCAATTTGCCCAGCGGCATCGTGTATATGCGCTTATCCGTAAAGTAGCCGTCGTATTTTACGGGCACTTCTTCGCCGTTAAAGATCACTTTCTCCACGCCCTCGACGGCAAGCTTTACCGCCGCCGCTGACGCGCTTTTGAAACGGAAACGCAGGTAAATTTTCTTTTCGGGCTTGGTTTCGCCTATCACCCACGGCTGAACGTCTCTGCCGTCCGCCATAGGATAGCCGTACTTGCGGCGAAGAGCGAGATCCACTCTCAGCATTTCTTCGCGAGGCATATATTTTTCGCCGTCCTCCGACCACTCCGGCATATCCAAAACCATCACGTTCTTCTCGCCGTTTTTGTACCTAACGAGCGCGCGGACGCTTTCCGTTTTGTCGGCAAAGCGGATTTTGTCGCTTACGGCAGAGCATTCGCTTCTGCCCTCCTCCAGCTTCAGAAGCAGGCTGTCGAAACGGTAGAATTTTTTGCGTATAACCGTATTTCCGTTTGAGTAATAGAAATCGGCAGGCTGTATTTCTCCGCTCAACGTGTCGTAAATCATCGGCGTTTTTTCGCCTTTTACGGTGATTAGCAGCGTTTTGGCGTCGTTGTGCCATTGATCGCGGTTGCTCATTCGCTCCTTTCTGCCGCGAGCGACGAACAGCCATTCGCTTTTTCCGTCCTTTCTCTTTCTGTAAATATATTCGTCTACGGGCACGCCGCTGCCGTCGGTTATTCCGACGTCGCGGTACTTTTCCAGCGAACCGAGCAGCGCCGCTTTCGTAAACTGACTGTGCTCGGCTTTGTCGTACAGCTTGCGCGCTTCGTCCGACAAAGCGCCGTCCACACACTGAGGACAATCGCCCAGGAAAATCACTTTCCCGCCGCGCGACACGAACTTTTCAAGTATTTTTACGGTAGAGCCGCGCAGAGTATCCGCTCCCGCGACCACGACGGCCGAATATTTCATCGCTCCCACCTGCAGGTCGGGCTTGTCGCTTTCTTTATACAGGTCGGGCAGCATGGATTCGCTTATATAGTCGAAGTCTATCGTGCCGAACAACAGCCATCTTATTACGTTGTCGAAGTCGGCTTGCAGTCTTCTTCGTTTTTCCGCAGTCGTCTGATTGGGACCGTACGCCATCCAATAGCTTTCGATGGGGTGTATTACCGCCACTTTTACGTCGGGCTTGCCGCGCGTCATGGCGGCGTTCACTCTTGCAAAATGGTTTTCGACGTACGAATAATTTTTGTACCACTCCGACTGATAGGATATGCTTGCCGGATAGTCGCGCTTTGCCGAGCCGCGCATACTCACCCACGAAAGATGCGGAACGCGCAAGGTCACGCCGAGAGCCGCCTGCCAGTCGCCCTGCGACTTATGTCCGCGGAAATCAAAGTCCCAGTCGGTAACGCCGTACAGCTCGCTCATCATGCCCTCTCTTCCAAGCTGATTGACCGCGGACTGACACTGCTTTGCCGTAGTATATTCGTAATTGTCGCACAACATATCTATTCCAGGAATATCGAAGCCGCGATAAGCGCGCATAGTCTCGCCTAAAAACTCGGTTTGCGATTCCAAAGAGGGCTCGTGCATCATATGTCCCGTCAGCGCAATGCCGTGATCCGAGCACCATTTACCGATCTGATCGGAAAACGCGCGCGTGAAAAGCTCGCATACGAAATCGTGGAAATAGTAGCGGACGGTTGCCGGCTTTGCTTTTTCGTCCCAGATCACCTCGGGGAAGCGATCGAGCACGTCAAAGCCGTACTTTTCTTTGAATTTTTGCGGAAAATCGGGCGTCCATTGACAGGATACGTCCTCCTTTGCCCGCGCCCACGACAAAGTGGAGCACTTGCTGAGCTGCGGTTCGTCGGTGAATATCGAGGGCACGACTCCGCCGAATTTGTCGCCCGTTTCCTCGTAGTATTTTTCGTGAGTGACCTCGAGAAATTTCCGAACGGCTTTCGGATTCATCGTGTCGATATAGCTTTCGCCGTTGTACCAGCCGCTGTTGCCGGCGGTAACCATTACTGCGTACCATCTGTCCCCGTTTGCCTTCTCCGAGGCGGAAACGCGATCGTACGAGAAAAGGTATCCCTCCTCGTCCAGCCGCACGTCGTACGCGGCGAGAAGCACGGGATGCAGATATCCGGTTTTGTTCTCTCCGCCCTCTTTGCCTTGCCCGTTTTTATCGATTATAATGCCGAACTTGGTTGCGTCGGGCGTAAAAATCAGCGTGCGCTGACGGAATTCGTGATTTTTTGTGACCATTCCGCCTGCCGCGCCCGACGGCCAGCGGTCCTCGTCGTACAGATAGGCGCGCATTTTTTCTTTCTCGGCTTTACCGACGCACGCCTTGATAAGCGCCATAAACTCGTCGCTTAAATACGGGGTGGCAAGCCCGCAACGAACGTGCATGTGAAAGCCGCCCAAGCCCATTTTTTTGAGCTGTTCTATCTGCCAGAGCAGGTCTTTTTCGTCCAGATCGTCGTTCCACGCCCAAAACGGCGCTCCCCTGTATTCGCAAGTGGGATTTTTGAACAACTTTTCGGATAAACGCTTGTTTTTGTTCTTTTCGTAAAACATTTTTCCTCCTTCAGTCGTGACGCTTTTGCATCTATATAATTATACTACGGTTCGATTTTCGCCGCAAGTGGGTTTCTTCGATTTTTGTGGGGATTTTAAGCTATTTATTAAGCGCGTAATACGCCTTGAAAACGGGCGAAATTCCGGGCTTATCGGTAATTTTTAGCACGTTGCCCGAATGTCCTGCGTCAAAAACGTAGCCTTCTATGCTTTTCGGAACGCATTCTAAGTCGAATCCGGGCAGACACAAGGTCGTTTCCGTTCTGTCGGGAGCGTCGCCGTAGCTGCCGTCCGCGCGTTGCAGATATATCTCAAGCGTGCATTCCACCTTTCCGTCGTCGCGCTCGTAAACAAGATAATATTCTGCGCTTTCCGTGGCAGAGCGCGGAAACGCCGTCTTTCGTCCCTCTCCGTCCGTCCACGAGATTACGTAACCGGCCCGCTCCTCCGCGTACGGAGCCTGTATTTCGTCGCCGCGCCTTACGGAAAAAGAACGCAAAATTTCGCCGCTTTCCCCGAAGAACGTCACTTCGCACTCAGGACGCACGTCCACGTTACCGCATCCCGCCGTAGCGAGAACGCAAAAACCGATCAATATACATGCTGTCAGCACCGCCGCTTTCTTCATTAGTCTTTCCCCCGAAAAAATCAAGAGCCTTTAATAGTTATATTATAATACCCGAAGCGGAATTTGTCAACGGTGAAACGAAATATTCGGCAATTCGCGAGGTAAACCCTCCTTTTTGTCGCGCCTCGTTGACCAAATACGAAAAATGTGCTAAAATTAACGCGTATGGACAGATATTACTCTTTTAATAAATACGCACGCGAGACTTTCGGGTGCAAAACCTATAAAATCGCTCTTTCGGGCGGTATGACCTGCCCCAATCGCGACGGCACGAAAGGCACGCGCGGTTGCATATTTTGCAGCGAAGGCGGAAGCGGCGACTTCGCTCAGCCTTTTTGCGGCGATATTTCACGCCAGATCGACGGAGCAATAGCAAAAGTCAGGACGAAAGCAGGCGAAAAC
>JBJFAC010000108.1:0-22154 GCA_051887715.1 Candidatus Neoclostridium sp. | reverse complement strand
CAGGTACAGCATAAGATAGGTGTCGATAACGGCAGGCTTGGTCATATCCTCTTTGCCGTCTTCGTCGTAGTAGTTGTCGCCGTACTCGTTTTTGCGCTCGATTTTATAACTGTACGCGCCTCTGTCGGCGTCAAACTCGAACTTGGTTACGTCCAGCTGTCCGAGGTGGTTGTAAAGATGCTGTTCTTCCCATACCGCGGGCACGCTGCTGCTGTCGGTGACGGGCACGATCACTGCCTGATTGTGTCTGTCCACGTACGATTCGAGCAGAGCGAAGCCTGTTTTTCCCGCCGCGTTGGTTACGGTGTTTTCGCCGCGGAGATAGTTGCTTGCGAATTCGTTGTATCTGTCGTCCACTATCTTGTGTACGCTGCTCCACTTGCCGTCCTGCATCTTTACGGTCATTTCGTACTCGTAGCTTTCGCTTTCGGAGGGAGTTATGAAGTTTTCGTAAATATCGGTAACTATGCCGCTTACGGTTATGGACGCGTTGCCTATTTGCTCGATCATTTCGGCGGTGAGATCGCCCACTTCGCCCTGCGTGAATTTCTTTTTAAGATAGAACGTGCACGAAACCTTCTTGTTTGCGTCGGCTTTCGCGGTGGCGGTGACGTTGACCGTCATATCCACGGAAGGAGCTGTTACCACGCTTACAAGCCCGTCCTCGGATACCGCAAGCATCTTTTCGTCGCTCGAAGTCCAGATAACGCCCGTTTCTTCGGCGTTGGTGACCGTTGCGATCAGCTGGACGGTTTCGCCTTCTCTGATCTCGGCAATCTTTTTATTCAGCGAAATGGTAAGCGCTTTACCCTTCGCCACGGTGAACTGATGCGCCGCCTTCTTGGTTACGTCCGCGTTTGCGGTGGCGTAAACAGATACGACCGTGTCCTCTGCCGGAGCGGCGACTACGGTTACCACGCCTTCCTGCGTTACCGCAAGCACGTCGGGATCGGAGGTGGACCAGGTGACGGTTTTATCGTCCGCACCCGTTACGGTTGCCGTAAGCGTGACCGATTCGCCCGCGCGGATCTCGGCGGTTGCCGCGCCGATAACGACGCCGACTTCCGTGTTGGCGCCCGTGTTGCACGCCACTACGCCCAGTAGCGCCGTGACTGCCATCAGCGCAATCAATGCTCTTTTCAAAACAGTTTTCATATTTTTCTCCTTGTGGATTGATTTGTTTTTTTCGTTAACGATTGGTTTTTTTACGCAAAACGGCTCTTATGCTTTATCATTTTGCACCCGAGCCGTTCAGTTCGCGCCTGCGAACATGACAATATTATATGTTCTTATGCGTTTTTTGTCAAGCCGAGTGCGAAAATGCTCTGTTTTTTTCACAATATTATCAAAATTCAAGCGATTTTTGTCGATTTTTTGATAACTTTTCGCCTTATTCGGCTGTTTTCGTCTTCCAGACGTAGATAATGAGGTCCAGATTGGTCTGCGCCATATCCACGTCTATTCTGATCGAAATTTCACCCGAGACGAAATCGCCGTAGTCGTTCTTTTCAAAGCCCTTAGCTTCGATGAATTTTTCGAGCGCGGTAATCGACGAATTGAGCGTGCGGTCGGAATCGAGCGGAACGTCGTACTTAAACGCTATCGCCGGTTCGCCGTAGCTGCTGCCTCCGGGCACGACCGACCAACGCATCGAGAAGTTGAACGTGTCGCCCAGCACCGCTCCGAAGAAGGGCACCTTGCCTGCCGTCTCTTTACTGCCGAAGTAGGTTTCGAAATACTCGCCCAAAGGAAACTCTTCCTCTTCCACCGCGATGAAGAGCGAGCTATCGTACCAATCGGACGGCACCTGTCTGGGCTCGAAGGTAACCGACGCCGCGCTTTCGGGCAGAACGGTCTCGTTGAAGTCGCCGAAGGTCAGCTCGACTATGCCGTAGAAGATGTCGAAATAGTAGTAGAACTGCGCCTTGGTAATATAGCCGTCCTTTATCGTGACGTTAGTGATATAGTCTGCTTCCAGTTGATTGCCGAAAATATCGTATCCCGTTGCGAACAAGCCGTACAGATCGGCGTATTTGTCCTTATCGAAGTAGAGCGTGCTTGCGACGTGCGCCATAGCCGGATCTGCGGAGAAGGTCACCTCGTCGTTATTCTCGTAGGTGATTATGGTGCGGAAAATTTCCTCCGAGAAAGCGAACGTGGGCTTAGCGGCGGATATATTTCTCGCATAAGCGCGCTCCGCCTCCCACTTTACGGTCTCGCCGTCGGTGATCTTATAATAGCTGTTGTACAGGTTCTCGCCCACCGTTTTAAAGCCATAGTCGTTGCCCGTGTATTCGTAAATATAGTTCTGCTCGGAGTCGCGGCTGTTGATTTTATAGGGAGTGAAGTAGCATTCGTTTTCGGTGACGTATTCCTTGTATCCGAATACCGTCACGACGCCCGCCATGGACTGGAAGTTGGTGAAGGTGGTCGTGTAATTTTTCAGCGCGCGCATATTCTCTATCGCCGTGTGGAAATCGGCGTAATAGCGGTCGTATTTGCTGTCGTGCGTGTATTTTGCCGCTTTTTCTACTACTACGTCGCTGTAATTTACCGCGGCGGTCAGCTTGTTGTAAGCCACGTAATTCTGCGCTACCGTGTAATCGGGCAGAGCCGTGGCGTATATGCCGATGACCGCTCCGTCGTCGATGAGCAGGAACACGTTTTTAACCTTGAAATCGTAGGGATTGGCGGCGGTTACCATACGCGAGGGCAACGTTTCGTCGCTTCCGGCGTATTTGTACATCCATTGATCTTCGTCGAACACGAAGTCTTCCGCCGTCAGCCCCTTGAAAGGATTATAAAAGCCGCTGTCCTTCCAGGAAACGGGATTTTCTTTCTTGTCCAGCACGGGCACGTAGCACTCTTCGTTCATAAAATCCACGCTTACCATAGAAGCAACGCCATTGTCGTTCTTGTAATAAGCGCCCATCGTCAGTCCGGTTGTCGGATCGACGTACTGCGAATACCAATATTCGCCGTCCATAGCCGTTTTGGTCGTGTACTTGTAGGTGTCGTAGTACGAGGAATTAAAGCCCGTGGTGTACAGCGCCATTTCCATATAGCCCTCGAAGGCTATTTCGTCGGCAGCGCACAGCTCGGTCAGCATATCTTCGGTCAGCACGGGGCGAGCGAACGCCGTCAGCGTCTTTTCGGCGTATTTCGAAGGATTGAGATTGCTGGTGGCGCGGATCGTAACGCTTGCGTCCTCGTCCAGAATATTTGCGGTAATTACGCCGCTTTGAGCGTCTATTTCCGCGTATTGCTGTCCTTCGGTTATGCTCCAGGTCACGCCGTCGTCGAAAAACGTACCGGTAACCACGGCGTCCAGCGTAAGCGTTTTACCGCTGTACAGACCGCCGTCGTATCTTATCTTGACTTCGATCTTGCCCAGTCCCGAGAAATTGACGGGATCGGACGGAGCGGACTTTTTGTAATGCGGAGCGACGGCGTACACCGTAACGCTGAAATCCTCGTCCGTGTCGGAGGGCATAAATTCGGTTGATTGCGTTTCGGTCTGCTCTCCGTTCAGCTCGACCACGTAAGAGGCGGCGTTTTCCACCGCGTCCCAGGACACAAGTCCCGTTTTGTCCACTCTGACGTTTTGCGGAGCGGAGAGCGTTCCCTTTATCTCGTACGCTTTGCCCGTTTTAGTCTCGCTGGGAGCGGAGTTTGCATAGCCCTTCCCCGTCGCGATGACCGAGTAGGTATAGTCCTTGCTCGTATCGGCGACTTTGAAGACCGTGCTCTCGGTCGTGTAGTTGATCCCGTCGATAACCACCAAGTAGGCGTCGGCGTTTTCCACCGCGTCCCAGGTTATTACGCCCTCTTGAGAACAAACTACGTTTTCCGGCGTTTTCAATCTGTTTTCGGGCTCCGCGTTGCAAGCCGCAAAGCACGCTGCCGTAAGGCATACGCACAAAACCAGCGCGATTACTTTAAGTTTTTTCATTTTTACCTCTCCTGTTGTCGTATCGGTGTTAAGCCGATGAACGTAACGTGAAAAACGGCTATTATAAGACCGACGGGCACGATACCTTTCCGCATCGCACCCGAAGTCTTTCACGCCGTCGGCGTTTTATTTTTTTGTAGTTGCCCGTAAGGCGTTGCGCCGAAAGGCTTTCCCCCGGCGTTACTTAGCGCCGTTCTTTCTCTTGAGCACGAACGCCGCGCAGGCGAGCGTTATAAGCGCTATTCCGGCGCCCGTAGCGTCCATAGTCTTGCTCTTGCAGTTGCCGCACGAAGCGCCCTCCGAAGGAGTTTCGGGATCGTCGGGCTTTTCGGGATCGTCGGGCTGGTCGGGATCCTGCGGATCCTTCTGATACTCGATGACGAACTTGTTGAGAGCGGTCAGATCGAGCACTTCTCTTTCCGACGGGCTGAAGTTTTTCAGTTTTGCCTGTATTTCCTTCATCGTGGGGATCTTGCTTCTGTCGTATTCGCCTTCGAGCTGATCGATAAGCGCCTGCAACTGTTTTACCTTGTAGCTTGCGTGGGAGAATTTAAGCGCGCGTACCTGCTCGAACGCTTCTTGAGCGGCAGTTGCCATTTCCTGCCAGGTTGCGTCGTCGTAACCGAACTGCTTGTAGTCGCCCTTGATAGCGTTGTACGCGGCGATCGCGTTGTTGACCAGCAATTCGTCGGTCGTGGTGATCGCGCTCTTTTTCATGATCTCTTCGGCGTATTCGATGAACAGCGCCATATTGTTTTCCATTGCGACGAAATCGCTTCTCTCGGCGTCCTTAAGCTCGCCGAAGTACACCTCGTACACGAGAGTGTCGTAGCCGGATATATCCTCGTTGGAGGGCAGAACCATCTTAATGGGCTGCTTTTTGCCCAGCTGATCGATGAAGTTCGCATAGCACATATCCAGTCCGAACAGCTGATACTGAGCGTACAGCTTTTTATAGCCGGGATCGTCCTCGTTAAGCGTGGCGTTTTTCACTCTCTCGTTTTCGAGCGCGGGCGCGTTGAGCGAGCGGAACTCTACTTTTTCCAGAGCAGCACACTTGTAGAACGCGTATTTGCCGATGGATTTAAGGCTCATCGGGAACACGATCTCGGTGATGTTTTTGTTATAATTTCCGGCGTACATATCGACCTTTACGGTGCCTTCCATAACAGTCAGCGTTCCGGTCTTGCCTGCAGGCACGGAGGAAAGCACGATTTTGCCGTTTGCCGCGCGCATATACAGCACGCCGTCGTTAACGATAACGCCGTTCTCCTCTCCGTCGGTGACTTTTTCGCCGCCGGCGGTCAGAAGCTGATAGTTTTCGATACCGTCGCATTCGAGGAACGCCGCCGGAGCGATGTTTTTGAGATTTGCCGTAAAGACGAACGTGGTAAGCGTTTTAACGTTCCAGAACGCGCCTTCGCCTATCTCTTCGAGGGCGTTTGCGGTGAAGGACGAGAAAGTAGGTCCGCCCTTTGCGTTGTCGCGCTCGAACGCGTAAGCGCCGATCTTTTTGAGGTTGTTTGCAACGACGTCGCCTTGCAGGGGAGCAAACGCGAACGCGCCGTAACCCACCTCTTCGGCACTGCCGAGGTCTATTTCTTTAAGCGACGTGCAGGAATTGAACGCGTTGTCCGCAATAATTCTGACGTTGCCGAGGTTGATCGTTTCCAGCGCGGTGCAGCCGGCGAACATATCTTCGTTGATCTTTTCAAGGTTGTCGGGCAGATTTACCGTCTTTAACGACATACACATATAGAACACGTGCGAGCCGATATTCTCCGCGGTAAGCGACGCAGGCAGAGTTATCTCTTCCAGCGTGGTAGCCGAAGCGAACGCGCCGTCGCCCAGCTTTTCCAGCGTTGCGGGCAGCGTTATGCTCCTGATAGCGGGAGCGGCGCCGCTGTTTTGATCGTATCTTGCGAACGCGCCCTGTCCTATTTCAACAGCTGCGGGAACGGAAACGTCGGTCAGCTTTGCGCAGTCGGCGAAAGCGTAGTCGCCCACGTATTTAACATTAGTCAGGTTAGCCGTTTTAAGCGAGGTGCAGGTGAAGAACGCCGCCTCCTCCAGCGTGTCGTCGGTCTTAGTGAGGTCTATCGTTTTAAGTGCGGTGGCGTACGCAAAGCAGTATTTGCCGAAGTGCACACCGCCTTCTTCGGGCATTACGACTTCAACCAGCTTCTGGCAGTTCTGGAACGAACCCAGTCCGAGTTTTGCGTTTGCGCCCAGAGTTACGGACGTGATCGCGCTTTTGAAGAAGCAACCCTCTCCGCATTCGACGTTTGCGCCGATAACGGCAGTCTTGACGCCGCTGTTAGCGAACGCGTAATCGCCTATTGCGGTGGCGTAGTTCAGGTTTTCCAGCGTTTCGAGCTTGGAGTCGTAATCGAACGCGTGCGCACCGACGGTAAACTCTCCGCCCGTTGCAAAGGTAACTTTAGTAAGCTTTTCGCATCTTGCGAACGCGTAGTCGCCTATTTTGACGTTGGGATTAAGGAAGGTTACGGTTGCGGCGCCTACTCCTGCGAACGCGCTTGCGCCCACTTCTTCGATTTCCGCGCCGACGCCCACGTCTTTTCCTTCAAACGCGCCGACGGCTGCCGCGACTATCTTTTTGCCGGTCTTATCGACGAGCAAGCTGCCTTCCTCGGCGGTGACGAACGCCTGATTGCCGGGCTCGACCGTGAATTTGCTTATCGCGGTTGCGGGGAAGCCTGCGCCGGTAAAGCTCAGCGAGGTAAGTCCCGCGGGAACGACCGCTTCGGCGAGCGCGGAGCATTTATAGAACGCGTCCTTGTCGACGGTGACGTCGCCGGTCGGAAGAGTGATTTTTTTGATTGACGGACAGTCGTAGAACGCCTGTTCTCCGATAAGACGGACGTTGGCGTCGAACACGACTTCTTCCAGATTAGGGTTCTGGCAGAACGCGCCCTTGTCCACGTACATCATATCGTTGTGAACGACCACTTTTTTAAGGTTATTGCATTGAGCAAAAGCGAACTGCGGAACGACGTTGGCGTACAGATCGACGGTAACGAGTCCGCTCTTTACGAACGCGCCGTAAGAAAGCTTGGTGTCCGGTCCCAAAACCACGCTTTTAAGCGAGGTGCAGTTTTTGAACATCTCTTTGCCTGCATTGCGCAGGTTGGACAGATCGACTTTTTCCAGCGCGGTACAGCCGGCGAAAGCGCTCTCGCCGATGGAGAAGCATTGAGAGAAGTCCACTTCGGTAAGCGAGGTACAGCCGTAGAACGCGTTTTTACCGATCGCCTTTACCTTTTCGAGATTGATTTTGCTCAGCTTGGAGTCGTTGTAGAACGCGTATTCGCGCAGATACTTGATCTCGCCCTTGATCTGAACCTCTTCCAGCGCGTAACAGCTGAAGAAAGCGTATTTTCTGATTTCCTCGACGGTGTCGGGAATAATGACCTTCTTTATGGTCTTGTTGCTTGCCGGGATCTTGTTCCTGTCGTAGTCGTCCTCGTCGATCACGATGTCGTTATCGGTGGTGTACAAGCAGAATGCGTACGGTCCGATGTACAAAACGCCCTCGTCCTCGGGGATCTCGACCTCGTCGTTTTCCACGTAGCCCTTATAAGCCACCAGCTCGTAGTTTTCCACGACGAACGGATTCTGAACGCTTATTCTGAAACGGGCTTTGATATTAGATCCTTCAAGCGAAGCGGTTATGGTGACCGAGCCTTCTTTCATAGCGACGACGGTACCGTCCTGATCGACGGTTGCGATCGCCTGGTTGCTGGTCTGGAAGGACAGCGGATATTTACCCGCCACGTACCAGGGCTTGATCTCGCAAGCCAGCCTGATTCTTTCGCCGGGATACAGCTTTACGGCTTCGGTGACCGAGGTCATAAACTTGCGTTCGCCCGTCTCGCCCACTTCCGTAGAGCCGGAGGATCTGCTGTAGGCGTACAGTATATCGAAGTACGAGAACTGCAACGAATCCACGGTCTGATCGTAAGCGTTATCCACGCTGCCGGAGGTGGCTGCCGCAACGGTCGCTTCGCCCGCTTTTGCAGGCTCTTTGACCGCCGTCATTGCCGCAGTCGTAACCGCAAGCGCGGTTTCCTCTTCCTCTACCGGTCTTTTCTTGACGTTGACTATTATTATTGCCTGATGCGCTTCCAGCGATTCGAGGGAGTTAACGCCCTTTCTGGTTGCGGTAACGGTCACCTGACCGGGCTTGACGCCCATCACGAGTCCGTCCTTGACTTCCGCAACCGCGGGATTGGAGGATTCCCACTTGAGGTACTTGAGGTAGTCCTTGTCGCTGTCTACGTCTTTATCGTTGGTTGCCAGCTTTTCGGTTAAATCCAGCACTTCGTTTTCGTAAACGGAGATGAAGTTGATCACGGGGCTGTTGTAGTCGCCGTCCTTGGTAAACTTAATGTCGCCGTTCGTGCCGGGGAGCTGTACGACGTACAGGTTGGTGTTGAGCGCGTAGTCGTCGATGGAGAACGCAAGCGAACCGGAAAGCAGCTGATCGTAACCGATATCGTCAAGATAATCGGTAATTTCTATTCTCACCTTATTGTCCGTTCCCTTCTGCGAATACACGGGGATGGGAGTGTCGCACAGCATGGTGTATTTGTTGGTTTCGGTGAATATAATGGGGCTTACGGACATTACGTAATGATTATCGTAAATGTTCAGCGTTAAATAATATCTGTCCTTCTTCAGCGTTTTATCGTACACTTTTTCGTACGAACAGCTCTTGAGAATAGGCGCTTCGGTGTCCACCATAAAGTCGAACGAGAACGAGTTTCTGGCGTTGGTAGTCACTCCGCCGTCGCCGTAATCGAGCTTGCCTTCCATTCTGAACTGATAGGAGCGGTTGTTGACCAAGCCGAGATCGGTGGTGCCCAGCTTAAGCGACTCGAAATACGGAATGGGGCTGCCGCCGTGCGAGAACGACTTTCGCGCGTTGACTTCGGTCTTGCTCCATACAAGCTCGCCGGTAACGCGATCCACGATGGAGAAGTCCATGGTTTTTGCGCCGCGGAGCAAACCTGCGTACACGACGGAAATACCGCCGATGGTTTTAAGCGAATCGGAAATCGCGATGTGATCGCGGGAAGCGGCTATGTCGTCGTACTTTTCGGTGTCAATCTTATACAGATACGTTCCCAGCGGAATAATGTAGTTGTTGTAGTACATTCCGTACGGGGTGGTAGTGTAATAATCGGACTTGATTTTGTCGTCCTCGTCCAAAGACAAGTCCTTCTTGTCCTTGTCGACTTCGTAGTAATCTCTGTCGAACATGGGCGCTTCCGTCCAGTCGCCGTAATATGCGAGGAAGGGAGCGTTAAGGCTTACTTCGTCCTCTCCTTTGGAGTTTTTATCGGTCGTTTCCAGCTTTACGAAGCCTTCGACGTACGTTCCGTAAGTGAAATATCTCTCGAAATACGCCCTGTCGTCCTCGGAAACGGTGTACGTAAGCGTTACGGGAGTGGTCTGACCTGCTTTCGCGACCAGCTTGGTTCCGTTTACCGCGCCGGCAACCGAGCTTTCGACCTTGATCGAGCCGCCCAGCAGTTTTCCTCTGCCGGCTACGAAGCGTTCGTCGGAAGTGGAGAGCTCGTCGGTCATACCGATTATACCCACGTCGTAGCTTATGTCTTTATCGGAAACGTTCACTACCGAGAAGTTCATCTCGTAAACGCCCGTGCGCTTGGGATCGTCTTTAAGTTCTATCTTGGTTTTGTCCTTGCCCTCGACCATAATGTACGCGCCGGTGCTGACCACTTTTTTAAGGCTGGCAAGTCCCGCGCCCTGCTTTCTGGGCGAATAGGGCAAGCCGTACTGATCGAGCGCAATGGTCGCCGTGGACATAAGCAGGCGGTTGGTCATATAACGAACCTGCTTTGCGTCGCCCGCTATTTCGGGGAAGTTGTCCTTTACGTAGTGACGGATAAGAAGCGTGATTCCGCACAGGTTGGGGCAAGCCATACTCGTACCGGACATCTGATCGTATCCGCCGCCGGGCACGGACGACTTGATGTCGCCGCCGTGAGCGGTGATTTCGGGCTTGAGTTCGAGGTCGGGCATCGGTCCCCAGCTGGAGAAGTCCGACATAAACGGTCCCGCCTGATTATCGGACGAGAAGGTGATAGTGCCCTTCGCCTGAGCGGCGAGAATAGTTCCGTCCGATTTGGAAATGGATATGGTGGGCACGTGCTCGGTTTTACCCATAGCCATGCTGATATCGCCTTCGACGTTGTTATAGATTATGCAGGCGATAGCGCCGTGCACCTTTGCCTGCAGCGCTTTGTCCTCGAAGGTACTGTCGCCGCGACGAATGAGCGCTATTTTGCCCTTAACGTCGATGCTGGAATAGTTGATTTTAAGTCCGACGCCGGGAACGGTGACGTATTCGAGCGTGTGCTCCGCGCCATCGGTAAGGCTCCAGCCCATATCCTCGTATAATTCTTTATAGAAGTCGTTTTTCTTTGCCGCGGTGGAGCTGGATTCGGTCCAGAACACTACGTCCTTGTCGTTTGCAACGAAATATCTGCTCTTAACGCCGCTGATGGACGCAACGGACAACGCCGCCGCGTAGGTGGACGGAGAGCCGACCGTGCCGTAGTCGGGGTTAGTGGTGAACGCGGTGTTACCCTGTGCGCCGCCCTGTGCGGAGCTGTAATCGTTACTTGCCGCAACGATAAGGCTGACGCCCGAAGCGTTTACTTTGTCGTATACGTCGTTAACGAAACCGCCGTCCTCTTCGCGCGCAAAGCCGCAGGAAGATCCAAGCGACATATTGATAGCGTCCACGCCGAGCAATACGGAGTCCTCGACCGCCGCAACTATATCCTCGGTTTTACCGCCTTCGGTAAGGTCGGGGAAAACCTTCATACACACGAGCTGTGCGTCTACCGCCACGCCGACGATACCCTTTTCGGTCTCGGTCTGATACGCCTCGGGCGTTTCGCCGCAGATTATGCCGGAAACGTGCGTGCCGTGATCGGAATCGAAGGGGAACACGTCGTAGTCCTTATCCGCATAGTCGTACGCGTAGGGGACCTTAAGGTTGACGTATACGTCGTCTAACTTGAGCCCGACGGTGGTTTTAGCGGCGTTGCTTGCGGAAAGTATGCTTTCAACGCTCTCGCGGGTGACGGAATATCCGTTCAAGCCCGCCTCGGGCATAGTAGAAAATACGCAGTGGGAAAGGTCGAATCCGGAGTCGAGCACGGCAACCGACGTTCCTTTACCGGTGTACTCCACGCTGCCGGAATTGAATATACCGGTGTCGTACACGTCGACGAGGTTGACCACGCCCGAAGCGCTGCCGGACTTTTCCGACTGCGGACGGTTGTAGGTGTCGCTGAGATAAGTAGCCGATACTCTTTCGCTTTCGCCTATCTTTTTGAAGTTGCCGTAAGTGGTTTCGACGGCAACCGCGTTGGTGAGCGCGTCATAGCGGTATTTTACGCCCGTGATCAGTCCGCTTTCGGTCAGCTCGTTTATAAGACCGTTCTGATTTTTAGCGATGACTGCGGCTTGAGCCTGTCCTGCGGCGCTGCTTGCGTACTCTGCAAGCGATTCGTAACCGTCGCTTTCCAGATACACGTCCGCAAGACTCTTGCCGGGCAGCTTTACTATCGCGACGATCGCGTCCTCGTCCTTATAGCCGTCGTTCTGTATCAGATACTCGGCTTTAATACGCGAAGCCATCTCCTGTTGCGTGAACTCGTAGTCGGAGCGCAGAACGAGAAGCTTTTGCGATTCGTCCGTTTCATTGCCCAGACTTGCCGTACACGCCGCAACACCCGAAAGCAGTGCCGCGCACAATAAAATTGCTATGATTTTTTTACGCATAATTGTAACTCCTTGTCTATATGTCGTTTATTATAAAGATAAACGGACAAACGGTCAACCGCACGGAACGAAATCGCCGAAATTTTCAGTTATTTTTCATTTCCGCGGTATAATTATCTGATTTTACGGGCATAACGCGTCCTTTCGCCGCGTTTTCCGTTTTCAAGCCGCGCGTTTTTCGCTCCGCGCGAGGGGGCTTAAAGGCAACGCCGTTTTATTTCAGCCAAAGCCACATCAAAACGGCAACCAGCGAAAACGAGCCGATTACTATAAGAAAAATGCGCCCGAAAACAACCAATGCCGCCCTTATAGCCGCAAACTTTTCCTTGTGAGTCAAGCCTATCGGCTCTTTGTTTTTTTTACCGTCCGGATTGAGCCCGCTCATATCGTAAACGGTGCGGCCGTCGTCAACGAACGCCCTTTTATTCTTTTTTTTATCGTCCTTATTCTTCTTCATGGACGTCTTTACTTGCCTTTTCGGCTTCGTCTAACGCCTTCTGCCTGCGCTTACGGTACTTCTTTTCCGCGGCGGCGGCTTCGGCGGCAATACGGTCGCGCTCCATCTGCTCCCACTCGGCGTCGTACGAGGCGAGATTGTTCATAACCTCCTCGTCGTACAGGTGGCACGCCACGAAATGATCGGGCTTGACCTCCGCGTAACGGGGCGGAACGTATTTGCAGACGTTCATGCACTTGGAGCAGCGCGTGTGGAATTTACAGCCCTTGGGCGGATTGGCGGGAGAAGGAATGTCCCCTTCCAGAATAATGCGGTTCATCTTGACGTCCGGATTGGGCACGGGCACGGCGGAGAACAGCGCCTTGGTGTAGGGGTGCAACGGATCGCGGAAAATGTCGTCCGTGTTGCCCTTTTCCATCATATTGCCCAGGTACATGACCAGAACGGAGTCGGTAACGTACTTGACGACCGACAGATCGTGCGAAATGAACACGTACGTCAGGCCCATTTCGTTTTGAAGCTCTTTCAGAAGATTTATTATCTGCGCCTGAATGGAAACGTCAAGCGCGGATACGGGCTCGTCGCAGATGACCAGCTTGGGCTTTACGGCGAGAGCGCGCGCAATACAGATACGCTGTCGCTGACCGCCGGAAAACTCGTGCGGATAGCGGTCGTAGTACTGCGGCTGCAGTCCGCATTTCTTCATAATATCCATTACGTAATCGTGCAGCTGCGCTTTGGGCACGATTTTGTGCACCTTAACGCCCTCCTCGATAAGACTGCCCACGGTCATACGGGGCGGCAACGAGGAATAAGGATCCTGGAACACGAGCTGCATATCCGTGCGGAACGCGCGCATTTTCTTTTTGCTGAGCTTGGTAAGCTCCTTGCCGTCGAAGAAAATTCTGCCGCCGTCCGATTCGTACAGCTTGAGAATGGTTCTGCCCAGCGTAGTTTTACCGCAGCCGGATTCACCCACGACGCCGATGGTTTTGCCCTTTTCGAGAGTAAAACTCACGTCGTCCACCGCTTTTAAGTAGCGAGTGGGCTTGCCGAGCAGCGTTTTTTCGATTACGAAATACTTTTTAAGGTTCTCGACTTTAAGAAACTCTTTGTCCGTGGCGGAAAGTTCTCTTTGGTTTTTGTTTTCGTCCACGTCAGTCGCCCTCCTTTTCGTACAGGTAGCAGGACACGTAATGCGTGTCGCTGACTTTGATTAAATCGGGATATTTTCCGTCGCACTTACCGATACAACGCTCGCAACGGTTGCGGAAATAACAGTGATCGGGCAGGTTGATGGGGTTGGGCACTTGTCCCGGAATGGAGTACAGCGGCTCGTTGCTGTCGGAAGTGACGAGCGGCTTGCTCTTTTGCAGACCGATGGTGTACGGGTGCATCGGATTGTGGAAAATTTCGTGCACCGTACCTTTTTCTATAATTCTGCCGGCGTACATAACCACGACTTCGTCCGCCATTTCGGCAATAACTCCGAGGTCGTGCGTGATGAGCATTATGGAACAGCCCTCGCGCTTTTGCAGATCGCGCAGTAGTTCGAGTATCTGCGCCTGAATGGTAACGTCAAGCGCGGTGGTGGGCTCGTCGGCAATGATGAGCTTGGGGTTGCCGGCGAGAGCCATCGCTATCATAACGCGCTGGCGCATGCCGCCGGAAAGCTCGTGCGGATAACACTCGTAAGTGTGCTCCGGCATGGAAATTCCGACTTTTTTAAGTAGACCTATGGAATACTCCTTCGCCTCCTGCTTGGGAATGGAAGGATTGAGAAGGAAGGAAACCTCGTCCAGCTGGTAACCGATCGTGAACACCGGATTAAGGCTGGTCATGGGCTCCTGGAAAATCATGGTGACGTCCTTGCCGCGCACCTTGTAGGTAGCCGCGGTGGGCATTTTGACTATATCGTAGGCAAGCTTTTTGCCGTTCTCGTCGTAGCCGAGCTTATCCGTGTTGAAACGGATTGAGCCGCCCACGATCTGCCCTTGCGGAGCCTGAACGAGCTGCATAATGGACAACGAAGTAACGCTTTTACCGCAACCCGATTCGCCGACGACGCCCACTATTTTATTTTTGGGAATGTCGAACGAAACGCCGTGAACGGACGTGACCGTGCCGTTGTCGGTGAAAAAGCAGGTTTCAAGCCCTTCTATCTCCACGACGTTATTCTCGTCGCGCATAGTGGTGATATATTCCGATTCGGGGCATTTACGACGCTTCTGCTTTTCGTAATAGCGCATCTGACGCAGGTTATAATTGCGTATTTTGCGGCTTTCGCTTATGGAAATGTAATTGTTTTTCTCTTTTTTCATTACTTACTTCCTCGCTTTGGGATCCATTGCGTCGCGCAGTCCGTCGCCCACGAAGTTGAATCCGAGCACGGCGACGACTATCATAAGACCGGCAGGCAGCCACATATTGACGTGATAACTCAGCACTTGCGGATCGTTTGCAGTGGCGATCATAGTTCCCCAAGCGGCTTTCGGCAACTGAACGCCCAAGCCCAGATAGCTAAGCGTGGATTCGTAAAGAATGACGCTGCCCAAGCCGAGAGTCATGGAAACGATAAGCTGCGGCATAACGTTGGGAATGAGGTGCTTGAATATTCTTCTCGCGGTGGAGTAGCCCATTACCTCGGTTGCGGTGATGTACTCCTGCTCTCTCAGCGACAGAATCTGTCCGCGAACCATTCTCGCCGTGCCGCTCCAGCTGAACAAGGTGATCATTACCATCAGAATGTAAATACGCTGATCCGCCGTGACCTGCCACGAGTCGATGACCGCGGAGGCGATAAGCAGAATGGGCAACGTCGGTATACAGTTGAATATATCGACGATACGCATTATTATCTGATCCACCCAGCCGCCGTAATAGCCCGCGATACCGCCCAGCACGACGCCTATCAACGTCTGCAGAATAACGACTATAAATCCTATCAGCAGCGAAATTCGTCCGCCGTACATAAGCCGCGTGAACACGTCCATACCTTTATCGTCCGTGCCCAGCAAATGGTTGCCGTCCATCGGAGCAAACGCGTTGGTCAGGCTTTCCTGACGGAGCTCCTCGACGATGGTAACTACTTCCGTTCTGTCGGGCTGTCCGTTTTCGCCCTTAACCACGTATTCGTGCTGTTTGGTGTAATAATAGGTGTTGATCGTGGGCGTGCTGTCGGGAATATCCGGCTCCCACTTGTTGTAAACAACCGGGCCAAGGAAAGAGAACGCGAACAAAAACAACAGCATTATAATACCGACGATGGACAGCTTGGAACGGAAAAACCGACGCAGAATAAGCCTTATCGGGCTTATTTCCTTATAGTTTACCTCTTCCGACGCCTTTTTAGCCGCCTGCAGTTCGATCTCGGACTGAGTTTTTTCCTGTTCCCGTATAGCGTCGGTCATAGCGGCGTCCTCGGAAACGATAGCTTCTTTAACTTGATTTTTATCTTCCATCATACACCGCCTGTCAGGATAATTTAACGCGCGGATCGACAATCGAATACATAATATCCGAGAATAGCGTTCCGATGACCGTCAGAATTGCCAAGAACATATTATAGCCCATAACGAACGGAATATCCGCCTGCCTGAGCGCCTTGTACGCCAGATTACCGATACCGTTGATGCCGAACACCTGTTCGGTGATCATCATACCGCCGAAAAGCGACGGGAGTATGCCGGCAAGCAAGGTTGCAAGCGGGATAAGCGTGTTACGGAAAGCGTGCTTGTACACGACCGTTTTTTCCGAAAGTCCCTTAGCGCGCGCCGTTCTGATATAGTCGGCGTTCAGCACCTCGAGAGTGTTGGTTCTGGTATATCTCATAAGACCGCCCAGCGAAAGAATAACGCTGACGAATATCGGCAATATGAGGTGGACCGCCATATCACCCAGCTTACTCATAGTGCCTGCAAACGTGGGCAGATAGGTCTTGTTCGCGTTGATAAGTCCGTTTGCGGGCAGCCAGCCGAGATCGACCGCAAACACTTTTATCGCTATTGCGGCGAAGAAGTAGGTCGGCAGTGCAAGTCCTATCATAGTGAACACCGTTACCGCGTAGTCGCGCACAGAATATTGATGCGTTGCGGACGAAACGCCCAGCGGTATTGCGATAAGGAACTGCAGAATGGTGGCGACGATGGCTATCGCGAACGAAATCCACATATTCTCGCCGATGACCTGCGCAACCGGTTTTTCGTACAGGAAGCTGTCGCCGAGGTCACCCTTGCAGAGGTTGCCCACCCAGGTGAAGTAGCCGCCGAGTATCGCGCCCATTTTTTCGCCTGCGGTCGCAACGCGGTACGAGGTTTCGGTTCCGATCTCGCCCGCTTCGGTAAACAACTTGATATTGTACTGCTCGCCGCGCGCGATGGGGAATTGGTGCATCGAATCGTCGAAAACCACGTCGTTGCCTGCGGCGCGATAAGAAGCCGCGAACAAGCCTTCAAGCAGATTTTCTTTAACCTGCTGTTTGATGACGTGCTCCTCTTTTACGATAGTGCCGTCGTCCTGCTTGACTTCTATTTCCTGCACTCTTTCCACGTAAGTAATTTTGTCAAGCGAAAACTTTCCGTCCTCTTTTAATTCGAGGCGCAGATCGCCCTGCTTATATTTACCCACAACCCACGCGCTGAAGGACTGCTCGCCGCCGATTGCGAAATCGCGGTCCGCTTTCTTTACGTCGCGCGTGAAGGTGCCATAGCCGTCGACTTCCATATCGAGGTACGCCTCGGGGACGTACAAGCCGTACAACGACTTAAACCTGTCGAGATCTTCCTGCGTGATAGTACCCTGATTGAGCTGTGCGGAATACTTCTGATCTATGTAGTCGCTGGGCATAAGTCTGACCAGCGTGTAGATTATGACCGACACGCCGAACAGAATGACTATTGAGATTGCTATTCTTTTTACTATATATTTAAACATTTGCTCTCTTCCGTTGACGAAAGGCGTGAAAAAAGCGCGTTTTTCGTCAGGTTTTATAAGTCACGCAAACCCCATACACGGATTTTCGCCGCGTACGGAGTTCGCGCAGAATTTTAATTACTTATGCAATTCTCAGCGATACCTGATAGAGTTTGCTGGTCATACCCTGATAAGGAGTACGCTCGGACTTGGGAATGAAGGTGTTGACGTCGATTTTGTTGGCGTTGCAAGCGAACAAATCGTCACGCTGATAAGTGGGCAGCTCGACTGCAAGCTCCATAACCTTATCAAGCGCCTTGGAATACAGCGCCGCTCTCTGATCCTGGTCTTCCATCTCTCTTGCCTGCTCGATAAGATCGCTAAGGTCGTTGATTATGGAGTTTTCAAGATCGTACTTTCCGCCCGCGTTCTGCTTGATCTGCTTGTAGCCCCAGTTGAGCGTGGAGGTTGCGGTGGAATCTCTGTGATAGACCTGATACATATCGGGGTCGATGGTGGAGCCCCACGCTGCCGCCCAAACGGTCAGTTCGCCGCTTGCCAGCTTACGGAGCGCGTTAGCGTCGGTGGTGGTGGTGATGCTGAAGCCGCATCTTTCCAGGAACAGTCCGGCTTTATAAAGAGCCAGCCATGCGGGGTGATCCTGTTGCTCGCCCGCAATGGTGAAGGTGTATTTCAGTTTGTGTCCTGCCGCGTTGACGTAAACGCCGTCGCCGCCCTTGGTGTAGCCCGCTCCTTCAACCAGCGAAACGATGAACTCGATCTGCTCTTCCTCTGTGAATTTCTCGCCTGCTTTTTTACCCTTCTTCTGAACGAATTTCGCATAATCGGGGTTGACCTTGGACAGATCGCCGGGGATCTCGCCGCCGATGTAAGGATAATAAGCGGTAGCGTTCTTGGGATAAGCCCAGTTTGCCTTGGACATAGCGCGGTAAATGGGCTCGGCGGTCGTGCCGTAGTACGTGATGCACTCCTGAGTGTTGACCGCGTGCATTATAGCCTGACGAACGGCGATCGAGGGCACTTTACCCGCGTTGACGCCGATGTATCCGTAACCGGAGGTCATATAGTGGTCGGAGTAGATGCCTTCGCTTGCCTTTGCTTCCAGCTCGTCAACCGTCTCGGTCTTGGCGTTCGGCTCGATGAAGTCGATGTCGTGCGTGTACAGAGCGGAGAGCATTGCGGAAGATCCGATAACCTGGTATCTGACCTTCTTGATTTTTGCCGGTCCCATCAGGAAGTAGGGGTTTCTTTCAAAATAAATGATGTTGTTGTCGCAGAAGGTGCCGACGGTGATGTTGTTAGCGTCGATTCCGCCTGCCGAGGTGCTTGCCGCGTACATACCTGCGCCGACGGGCACGCCCACCTTTTCGGGCGCTTTGATGACCTGAGTCATGAAGTCCTGGCTGGAATATTCAACGCCGAAATTGCTTTCGTAGTCGAACGCCTTGATGTGAGCCGCGTCGGAATAGTAGTACAGAGGAGCAATGCCCAGCGAGAAGTTCCATTTTGCCTTCGGGTCGACCTTGTTGATGGTGATGGTCAGCACTTCGTTAAAGCCTTCCTTAACGTGCGTCTGAGCCTCGTCCTCGTACTGCGGGGGCTCGTAAGTCTTGCCGCTGGGAAGAGTTACGGCTTGCTTGCGGTTTGCGAACTGAATACCGGAAATGTTGGTGTACTTTCTGGGCTTATCCTTGAAGTAGTCCTGCATTTCCTTGTTGGTGATGGTGTCGAAAAGCTCGGTAGCCGTACCCCAGTAGAGCACGATTTCTCCGATAGCGGAAGGCACCTTGCTGTCGTAAACGGCTTTGATCGCCTGCTCTTCCGTCCAGTTTTTAAGCTCGGCTGCGTCGTTGGTCAGCGAGCTCTTCATAACGCCTTCTTTTCTGTCCCATCTGAGGAAGTTTTCGTTATAAAGGAACATTTCGACGTCGGTGGTGATAACGCCCTTATGCTCGACGTCCATTCCGTCCTTCTCGGAGATGAAGATAAGCTCGGAATAAGTGTCCTTCGAGTTGTTGAAGTCTCTCTGCAGCTCTTCCTTGAACATGGGCAGAGCGGCGTCGTAGTCCTCGACGAGGTGCTTGTAAGCGTCGACGTTGTTTTCCTCGACGTACTGTTCAAGCAGCTCGCGGAAAGACGCTTCGGTGAGGTTTTCGGACTTGTGATCGTCCAGAATTTCGGCTGCCACTTCGGCAAGGTAGGTAATTCTGTCGGACGCGGCGGCTTCGAACTGAGCCTTGAAGTTATCCTGCTCCTTTTCGTTGTCCTCCTGCGTGCGATACTGCTTCAAGCCGACTATATCGGTAGAATAAATAGTGCTCGAACCGGAATAAACGGGATCGAGATATACGTAGTAGTTGAAAAGAACGTCTTTCATCGACAAATACGAGCCGTTGGAGAAACGCACGTTGTTTTTAAGCACGAAATAATACGTGGTGGTGTCCTTGTTGGGATCGTAATAGGACTCGTACACTTCGGTGACGACCGCCTCGTCCGGTCCGAACGCAACGCCGCCTTCCTTATCGTTGGTAAGCATACCGATCTGTGTCATACCGACGACAGAGCTGTCGGTTGCGGAAGTGGAGAAGAAGGGGTTGAAGACCTTGTCTACTTCCTGAGTGGAGAATACGAGAGCGTCTTCTTCGTTGTCGTATACCTTGTTCTGCTCGTCCGGAGCGCAGCCTGCAAACGCCGATACGGGGAATGCAAGAAACGCCACGAGAGCAATGCTGACTAATCTTTTAAGGAATTTACTTCTTTTCATTTCTATAGTCTCCTTTTGGTTGGATTATATTCTGTGTTGTTATTCGGCTTTTTCGATGACGACCGAAACGTTTTCGACGGTGGACGCGGCACCCTTGGACAGGTAGAACGCGTTATTTCCGCTTATTACGTGGAAGTCGCCGGTGCCCTCGACCTTGGAGGCGTCCGCGGTAACGGTGTAGGTTCCGGAGAAGCTGACGTTTCTGATCACCGAATTTTCCGACTTGACCGCGACGGGCGATATTACGATTATTGCGGTTTTAGAGCTGCCCGACTCTATCTCGAAGTTGACGTTCTCGAAGTTGACGTCTTCGATCGAAGCGTTTTTAAGGCTGTTGAACAGGCTTGCCGTGTAGCTCTGGCGCGTGTCGATGTCCTTATCCTGACCGACGACGGCGCGTTTGACCACGAAATTCCTGATCGTGTGTCCGTTGCCGACAAGCTTATTCGAGTACAGTCCGCCTCCGGTTGCGTTAAAGCCGTTGAAGGTTGCGCCCTCGAAATCGACGTCCGCCATAAGATATATATCGGAATTTTTGTAGACCGCGTTTTCCAGCGACGCTCTGTCCGTGACGATCGCGAAGAAGCCCTCTACGTAACGCACGAAAATCTTAACGTCGTTTTTGCCTTCCGGCGTTTCGGGCATAACGAACGAATAATCCCACTCGTTGCCGCTCTCGTCGTAGAAACCGGGAAGCGCGGTAAAGCCGAAGCGCGTGTCCGCAAAATGCTGATAGTCGCTCTTGAACGCCTGACCTGCCTCCACGTCGTACGAGCCGAGAACAACCTCCTCGCCGTTTTCGTCCTCGTAGCAGATCGAATAGGTGTACACGCCCTGCTTTTTCCACTTTGCGTAAAGCGTTACGCCCGCGTTGGTGACTTTGTCCGACGCGAAATTCCACTGCTTGTCGAAGGTGATCTCGCCGCTTTCCGACTTACTGCCCGTGAACCAGCCCACGAAATCGTAGCCGGCGCGCGTTACCTGCTTCTGCGAAACGTCCTGCGGATCGAAAATAACGTGCTGCTCTCCGTCGGGAATTTCGTAGTAATGCGTTACCGGCAACGTGCAGCTTCGGTACGTTCCGCCGTTAAGATCGAACACGACAGCCGTGTTCTGCTTCTTATTGACGGCAGAGGTGCAACCAGAAAGCAATATGCACGCCGTCAGCGTTAATATGACGGCAATCGCCGTTTTTAGAGTTTTGCTTCTCTTCATAATTTTTCCTCGATCCGTAACGCCTTTTGCGCTAATTTTTTATGCATCGTTTATTCATTTCAACGACGAAAAAGGTCAAAATTCGGTGAAATAATTTTTCACCTCTCGTTCACCCGTGCTTACGAAAGCAAAAACTTACGCTTGTAGTCGAAAAAACGACTTATTTTTCGTCGTTTTTCGCCCTATACTTTCGTACAGTTTAATATTATACTACTATTTCGACGATTTGTCAACTATTTGAGCCGCTTACGGGAATTGTGTATATTTGTTGTTGTTTTGCATAATTTTGCAAAAAAATCCCCTCTCTTTGCATAATGCGCCGACGACGTGAAATTTCCGGAATAGATACGCGCCGCCGTGCGTGTTGCACCGAGCGTAGCGCCCGAACGAACGGTTATGAAAAAAGACACTCCCCCAACCGCGCATATTGTTCTGCCGTCGGTAAAATTCCCGAAAAAGGTACGCGCCGCCGTGTGTGTTGCATCGAGCGTAGCGCCCGAACGAACGGTTACGAAAAAAAGACAGCCCCCAACCGCGCATATTGTTTCGTCCCCGGTAATATTTCCGAAAAGATTCATGCCGCCGCCGATCGTATTGCGCCACCGATTTTATTATGTCCCGTTTCGGGCGTATTATTATATTTTCGGACAGCATAAACCGCTTCCGCTTGTTTACACGGTCCGCTCGTTTACACGATATGCCCGTCCGTTTTTGCTCAACACACCGTCGCCGTCAGGCGACTGAAGGAGAACGCGTCTCTACAGATTTCTTCCCCTTTTTCGTGTAGGGGCGAGCATTGCTCGTCCGGTGCCAAAGTTATATCCGTTCGGTTATTGTATCCCCCCCCCAAAAAAAACAATACCGTAGGGGCGACCATCGGTCGTCCGATTTTTTGATTTCTTCATTAGTTTATTGTGCTACTACACACCGTAGGGGCGAGCAGTGCTCGTCCGTCGTTTGGGCGCAACGGCAAACAAAAAACCTTTGAACTA
>JBJFAC010000107.1:0-4910 GCA_051887715.1 Candidatus Neoclostridium sp. | reverse complement strand
TTATGATAAAATATAAAAGAAAACCGCTTTGGAGAACAGATTATGAATTATACGGATAACGGCTGGGACGAAATACTTTCCGGCGAATTCAACGCACCCTACTTCCGCGCGCTTATGGACAAGGTCAACGCCGAATACGCCTCGAAAACGGTATATCCGCCCAAGGACGAAATTTTCGCCGCTTTAAAAACGGTGGACTACGATAAAATCAAGGTGGTCGTCATAGGGCAGGATCCGTACCACGGAGCGGGGCAGGCAAACGGTATGGCGTTTTCGGTCAACAAGGGCGTGCCTCTTCCCCCGTCGCTGCAGAACATTTTCAAAGAAATAGAACAGGAATACGGTGCCGAACCGAACGGCGGAACGCTTATCGGCTGGGCAAAGCAGGGCGTACTGCTGCTTAACACCGTGCTGACCGTCCGCGAGGCGTCGCCGCAAAGTCATTCGGCTTACGGCTGGCAGCAGTTTACCGATGCGGTAATAGCCGCCTGCAACCGCCGATCGAAGCCGATGGTCTTTTTGCTGTGGGGCAGTAACGCGATCGCCAAAAAGAAACTGATAAGCGCGCCGCACCTCGTTCTGGAGAGCGCGCATCCCAGCCCTCTTTCCGCTTACCGCGGCTTTTTCGGTTGCGGTCATTTCCGTAAAGCCAACGAATTTCTGGAGGCGAACGGAATTGCGCCCGTAGACTGGCTGAAAGCGGACGACGACTTAACCCCCTACTACGGCGCGGGCACTATTTCAAGAATTTAGCGATTTTTGCATTTATCGCTTGCAATGCCGAAAGGATTATGGTATAATAGCCGTATGCCTAAAGGCAAATAAAATCGAGGTATAAAAGGATTATGATGAAAGTATCGAACATGAACATTCCGGTCAAGCCCGAAAATACGCCCAAGTGCTTCCCCACCGACATGGACGAGCAAAAAACTTCGGTGTTCTACGGTTGCCGCGATCCGTTTATTATGCTTTACGACGGAAAATATTATTTTTATCGCGGAATGGGCGAGAACGGTATTCGTTGCGCGGTCAGCGACGATCTTGAAAACTGGAGCAAGCCGCAATGCGTTTTCGCCGTTCCCGAAAATTTCCACGGCGTAAAGCAGCTATTCTGGGCGCCCGAATGTCACTACTACAAAGGTCACTTCTACATCTTCACGTCGGTATTCTCCGGCACGTACAACCACCGCACTATCTCGGTCTATCGCGCGGATAATCCGCTGGGACCGTTCGAGGACATTGCCGGCGGCTGTATCACTCCCAAGGACTGGGACGCTATCGACGGCACGCTGTACGTGGACGAGCAAGGTCAGCCCTGGATGGTTTTCGTGCACGAGTGGACGTCTATGCCCGACCATAACGGCGGTATGTGCGCGGCAAAGCTCAGCGAGGACTTTACGCACTTTATAAGCGAGCCCGTTCAGCTCTTCCTTGCGCGCGATCCCAAGTGGGCAAGAGGCGGCGTGACCGACGGGCCCTACGTCTTTACGCAGACCGACGGCAAGATCGGTATGATATGGTCCAACGGCTGTGACGAAGGCTATTGCGTGGGCGTTGCGTACTCCGACGGCAAGATCGACGGCAACTGGAGCCAGCGCGAAGACCTGCTCTACTGCCGCCACCTCACTCCCGACTTCAACACCGACGGCGGTCACGCTATGATCTTCTACGACAAGGACGGCAAAGCGGTCATGCCCCTGCACGGTCCTAACGGCAAGTACGACGGCAGCAGCGAGCATCTGCAGCTGTTCGAGCTGGAAGAAAAAGACGGCACGATCCGCATTAAAGGCAGATATTGATCGGTTTCCCGCTTTTACAGAGCGGAAACGCTGTACCGAACTGCCGCGTGAATAAAAACTAAAACGACAGCCCGCAGTATTTTAAGTAATACGACGGGCTGTTTTATTTATTATAAGGATATTAAACGGGAAATAAGCGACGGATATACAAAAAAAAGACTGTCGCTTTGCTTTTTTACTTCTTTGCTTTTATATACGCTTTAACGCCGTTTTCAAGGCGGGACAAGCCGTCAAGCAGTTTTTCGCGAGGGCAGGCGACGTTCATACGCAGAAAGCGCTTGCCTGCGCCGCGGTATTTGTCTCCGGGGGAAAGAATAAGCCCCGTTTTTTCGCGCAAAAACGCGCAAAACTCACCCGAATCCGAGCAAAATTCTCCTAAGTCCAGCCAAAGCAGATAGGTTGCAGGCTGGCGGAAGGTTTTCACTACCGCGATATTTTTGGAAATATAATCGCGCGCAAACCGTTTATTCTCGGCAATATAGCGGTTGAGTTCGCAAAGCCACTGCTCTCCTTTACCGAAAGCGGCGGCGACGGCAATTGCGGCAAAGCAGTTGGGTTCGGCTATTTCGTCGCTGTTCAGTCCGCGTTCGGCTATGTTTTTAAGTCGCTCGTTTTGCGAAAACACGGCAGCCGACTGCAGTCCGGCTATCGAAAACGCCTTACTTGCGGATATGCACGTAAGCGAATTATTCGCGCATTCGGGCGACGCGGCGGCAAACGGCGTGTACTTTTCGCCGGGATCGACCACGTCGCAATGTATTTAGTCGCTTATCACGGTCACGCCGTAACGAGCGCACAGCGCGCCTATTTTTACAAGCTCGTCTTTGCTCCACAGCCTGCCGACGGGATTGTGCGGATTGCACAGGATCATCAGCGTCGTGAGCGGCTCGGAAAGTTTTGCTTCGAGATCGGCAAAGTTTATTCCGTAGTCCTTGCCGTCGTACTCAAGCGGACATTCGAGCGTTATTCTGCCGGCGTTTTCTATCGAATGAAAGAAAATGTCGTACACGGGCGTGAACACGAGCACCCTATCGCCGTGATTGGTCAGCCTTTTGACCAGGCAAGAGATTGCGGGAACCACACCGGTGCAGAAAATCAGCTCGTCTTTTTTAATGCTAAGTCCGTGCCGCCTGTTCCACCAGGAAATAATCGAACCGTACCATTCGTCGCCCACCAGCGTATAGCCGTAAGCGCCCTTTTTTGCGCGCTCGCACACGGCTTCCAGCACGCACGGAGCGGTGTTAAAGTCCATATCGGCAAGCGACATCGGCAGTTCGTTCTCCTTTACGTCCCACTTCATCGACTGAGTGTCCGATCTGTCCGCCGCAACGTTAAAATCAAATTTCATTATAATTCCTCCGACTTTTGCCGTTACACGAGATCAATTTACCGCTTTTCCGCCCACGAAAATACGCGTTTTCGTCACGTCCGTTTTGTCCTTTTCGAGAATTATCTCGCCTGCGTCCTCCAGTTCTATCCTGCCCGATCGCGGATTGAGCACGCTTTCGACTCTGCCCGAAGCGACCACGTCCACCGACGAATACTCGAACGCGAGGTCGGTGTTTTCGATTTTGCAATCGCGCATCACGAGATTGTCGATATAGCACATACCCTGATGAGAGCGCACCGTACAGCCGATAAGCGTAAGGTTTTTCGCGTTCCAGCCGAGGTATTCGCCCTCTATAACGCTATCGTAAACCGTAACGTTTTCACTGTTCCAGAACGCGTCCTTGCTGATAAGAGTGGACGAGCGTATTACGACGTCCTTGGCTCCGTCAAACGAATAGTTGCCGTACAAAGTGAGATTTTCCACCTCCAAAGAACGACTGTTCATAGCAAAGTAGTCGCCCTCCGAAGCGGTAACGTTTTTGATTTTAACGCCGCTGCAATTCCACAGCGTTTCGCCTGCCGCGGTAAACGCGACGTTTTCTATCGAAAGCTTACCGCTTTTGCGAAAGGTTTTGGGCGCTTCGATCCTGCAATCCGTAAACGACGCGTTTTGGGTGTACCACACGCCTGCGCGCGCGTTTACGCCCAGACTGCAGTTTTTCACGGTTATGTTTTCGCCGTACCACAGCGGATATTTCCACTCGAAAACGCAATCGGTAAGACTTACGTTTCTGCTCTCTTTAAGGGGCGATTCGCCTTCGCCGAACGTGCAGTTTTCTATCTGCAAGCCGTCCGAACAGAACAGCGAGCGTTCGCCCTCGTATAATTTGTTGCTTATTTTCTTCATAATTTTCAAGCGCAAAAACGCACCGAAGTCGCTATTTCGCGCGCGTTTTTGATTTTTACGGTCTTTCGTGGCTTTATATTTCTTCGGTTATCTGTGCGCCGCTCCGATAATATCGGAAAGCTTTTCTATATTGTACTTTTGCATAGCGCGCGGCAGGTCCTCGATTATCTCCTTGCAGGCATAAGGGTTTACGAGGTTTGCCGAGCCCACGCCCACGGCGGTTGCGCCCGCCATCATCATTTCGATTGCGTGCTCCGCGCTCGTAACTCCGCCTATGCCCAGAATGGGAATTTTTACCGCGTCGTACACTCTGTAGATCATACTCAGAGCCAGCGGAAACAACGCCGGTCCCGAATAGCCCGCCGCCTTGTTGGCGATTATCGACTTGCGCGTTTTAAGATCGACGCGCATACCCGTCAGCGTGTTTATCATACTTATTCCGTCCGCGCCGCCGTTTTCCGCCGACTTTGCGATGGAGACGATATCGGTCACGGCAGGAGTCAGTTTGACGAATACGGTCTTATCGGTAACTTTTTTGACCTCTTTGACCGTTTTTTCCAGATTGACGCAGTCCGTGCCGATAGCCGTGCCGCCCGCTCCGACGTTGGGACAGCTGACGTTAAGCTCGATTATGCCCACCTGCTCCTGATCGTTGAGCTTTTCGGCAAGCGTTACGTAGTCCTCCACGCAAAAGCCTGCGCAGTTTGCGATCACCTTTTTGTGAAAATACTTTTTCATTTCGGGCAGCTCGTGCGCGATAACGTGGTCTATGCCGTTGTTCTG
This sequence comes from Candidatus Neoclostridium sp., assembly GCA_051887715.1. GTDB lineage: Bacteria > Bacillota > Clostridia > Christensenellales > Pumilibacteraceae > Neoclostridium. Next base: position 92 of record JBJFAC010000107.1, on the reverse strand, counting down.
CAAGCCTATCGACAACAGCATTCCGCTGTCGCAATCGGCGATACGGGGCAGGGGATTGCCGAATCTGGGCTGAACGGTCGTTCCCTTGAACG
>JBJFAC010000106.1:0-4940 GCA_051887715.1 Candidatus Neoclostridium sp. | reverse complement strand
TAACGGGCAGAAGTCGGCGTAATTTCTCTCTCCTGCCGTGCGAATCGGATACGACTACTATGTAATGCATAATTTCTCCGACAGCGCCTTAAACGCGCGCGACCGATGACTTACGCTGTTTTTCTCCTCGAAAGCGGCAACGCCGAAGCTTTTTTTGAGCTCTGTCGAATAAAACAACGGATCGTATCCGAAGCCGCCCGTTCCCTGCGGTGCGGTCAGTATCTCGCCCTCTACTTTGCCCGACGCGGTTACGGTTTTACTTCCGTCGTAATACACGGCAGAGCACACGAAAGCCGCCGAGCGATCGCTTTCGTTTTCCAGCTTTTTAAGCAGTTTTTCATTGTTCGCCCGATCCGAGTGCTCCTCGCCCGCGTAGCGCGCGGAATACACGCCGGGTTCGCCGCCGAGCGAATATACCACGAGACCGCTGTCGTCGCTGATCACAGGCATTTTGACGACGTCGTAAACCGCTTTTGCCTTTATCAAGGCGTTTTCCTCAAAAGTCGCGCCCGTTTCCTCCGGATCGACGCAGACGTTGCAGTCGGATAATGACAACACTTCGTATTTGCCTGACAAAATAGCGCGTATTTCGTTTAGTTTTCCTTTGTTGTTTGATGCAAGAACAAGTTTTTTCATAAGTATAGAATACAGCAAAAAAAAGAATAAGTCAACCGCTTTTAAGCCGTTGACCTATTCCGACCGATATTTACAGCAAAATACAGATTACTCCGCCTTTTCCCTCGTTAATTATCCGTGAAAGCGTTCTTCTCAGTTTCTTTTGCGCATCCTGAGGCATATTAGCAAGCTTGTCGTTTATGCCGTCGCTGACGAGCGCGTTCATCGTCTTACCGAACATTTCCGTTTTCCAGATTCCCAGCGAGTCGCCCTCGAAGCTTTCCAGCATTTTTCTTACAGTTTCTTCGCTTTGTTGTTCCGTTCCCATTATCGGGCTGACCTCCGCGCTCACGTCCACCTGCATTATGTGCAGCGACGGCGCGCTCGCTTTCAGTTTTACGCCGTAACGCGCGCCCTGGCGGACTATTTCGGGTTCCTGAAGCTGCATTTCGTCCGCCGACGGAGCAACCACTCCGTAGCCCGTCTGCCGCACGCTTTCCAGTGCGTTTTTGATCTTGTCGTATTCTTTTTTCGCTCCCGACAGTTCTTTTACGTACGACATCAGCTTGAAGTCGTCGTCAATGTCGTCGCCGCAGGTATCGGACAACGCGCGGTAGAATAATCCGTCCTTGACCTTAACCGCATAGTTGATTTTTCCGCTGCCGAGGTCTATCTTGTCCGCGACTGCGTTTTCAAAATACGGGCTGTTTTCAAAAGCCTTTATAACATTTTCCCAGTCGGACATTTTGGTCATATTTTCGCAGGAAGAAAGCACGCACGCGCAAAGCGACGAAATAATTTCGTTTTCACGAGGGAGAGCGCGCACCCACTTGTTGACGTCAACGTTTACGTCCGAAAGAGGGAATTCCATAAGCAGATTTTCAAGAATCCGCAGAACGTCCTCTTCACCCAGATTCAGCACGTCTACGGGCAATACCTTTGCCGAGTACTTCTCGCTTAAATTAGCCGCCAGCTTTTGCGTTTCCGCAGATTCGGGCACAGACGAGTTAAGAACTACGATAAACGGTTTATTAAGTGCAGTCAGCTCGCCTACCACTCTTTCTTCGGCGGCGACGTAGTTTACTCGCGGAATTTCCGTGTCTATCGAGCCGTCAGTAGTAACCACTATACCTACCGTAGCGTGCTGACGAATAACTTTTTGCGTACCCGTTTCCGCCGCTTTTTCAAAGGGGATAGCTTCGTCCGACCACGGCGTTTTCACCATTCTCGGATTATTGTTTTCATCCACGTTACCGCTCGCGCCTTCTATAAGATAGCCGACGCAGTCCACGAGACGAACGTTTACGTCCACGTTTTCGGCAAGCCTCAGATTAACCGCTTCGTTCGGAACGAACTTGGGTTGAGTGGTCATAATCGTTCTGCCGTTCGCGCTTTGCGGTAATTCGTCGCGAACGCGGCTTTTTTCCTCGTCGTCCTCCATCTTCGGCAAAACCGCGCTTTGCATAAAGTTGGTAATGAACGTGGACTTGCCGGCGCGCACCGGTCCCACCACTCCGATATATACGTCGCCGCCGGTACGCTCGCGTATATCCCTGTAAATATCGTACTCTTCCATACAAAAATCCTCCACAATGATAGTACATTCTATGCGGAGGATTCTGTTTTATTCGTATTTTTTCGCCTTTAGTTAACCGTAACCTTCAGGCGGCTTTGCATTCGTCTTTCTTATCGTCTTTTCCGGCTTTTTTATTCTTTCTCGCAAACAGATTGATTTTGTTTTCCGTACCCAGAACAAGCAGTTCGATATTCTTGCGGTGCATAAATATTATCGCCGCAAGTATTACGAGAAGCGCGGCTCCCCCCACGGGATCGCCCGAGGAAAACTCCTTAACGCTCTCAACTATGAGCGGTATTCCAACGCCCACGAACGAGCCTATAAAACCTATTTTCGTTATTATAATCACAATAAGCAGTAAAGCGAAAGACAACAGCCCCAGCCACGGATTGAGCACGATACACACTCCGAGAGTGCTTGCCACCCCCTTTCCGCCCTTGAACTTATAATACACGGGGAAAATATGTCCTATTATCACTCCCAGTCCGCACAAGCAGGCGCCTATTCTGCTACCCTCGAATGAAAATCTCGTTCCAAGAAGAAACCAACCGAGAAGCGCCGGCAATGCGCCTTTAAGCGCGTCCATAAGAAGCGTTAACGCGCCCCACCAGAAGCCCACGCTGCGCACCATATTCATTGCGCCGGGATTACCGCTGCCGAGGTTGCGTATATCGTAACCGAGCAATCTGCAGATTATGATGGCATTGTTTACGCTGCCGCACAAATACGAAACGGTAATACTGCCGAGATATAGAAGAATCTGAAGTATAACGTATATCATAACACGCCGTCCTCCTCTTTGCGATTATTAAACACGAGCCTTATCGGCGTTCCCGAAAAATCGAACGCACGACGGAGCGAGTTTTCAAGATAGCGTTTGTAGGAAAAATGCACGAGCGACGAATCGTTTACGAAGAAAACGATTTTCGGCGGACAAACGTCCGGCTGAGTCGCGTAGAATATTTTAAGTCGTCGTCCCGACTTCGAAGGCGGCTCGGTAGCGGCGACAGCGTCGCTTATAACGTCGTTGAGCGTACCCGTCGATATTCTTCTCGATGCGTTTTCGTAAACCTTCTCCGCAAGCGATATTATTTTATCGACGCGTAGTCCGCTTTTTGCCGAAACGTAGAGCGATACGTGATAATCCATAAACGCCAGCTGCTTTTTTATTTCGTTTTCGTACTTATTGACGGTGAACGCGTCCTTTTCGACGGCGTCCCACTTGTTGACGACCACTATACCGGGTTTACCCTCTTCGGTTACGTAACCTGCGATTCGCACGTCCTGATCGGTAACGGGTACGGTTGCGTCCAACACGGTAACCACCACGTCGGCACGGGAAATAGCCCAAACGGAACGCATCACGGAATAATCTTCCACAGAATCGTCCTCTATCGAACTCTTCTTTCTCATTCCGGCGGTATCGATAATCACGTATTTTTTACCGTTAATTTCAAAAGGAGTGTCGACTGCGTCGCGAGTCGTGCCCGCAACTTCGCTGACTATTACTCGCTCTGAGCCGAGAATACGGTTTACGAGACTGGATTTACCCACGTTCGGGCGTCCTACAAGCGCTATTTTCAAGCAGTTTTCGGCTTCCTCTTCGCCGCAGGAGCGAAAATTCTGAACGATAGCGTCAAGCGCGTCGCCTATTCCGATAGCCTGCTCACAGGAAATGCCGTACGGCTCTCCCAAACCGAGCTGATAAAAATCGTATGCGTCCTCCGGCTTGTAATTGTCCATTTTATTTACGATGAGAACTACGGGTTTGCGCGACTGGCGCAAAATTTCCGCAACGTCGTAATCGGACGAAACCAAGCCGTCCTTAGCGTCCGTCATAAACACGATTACGTCGGCAATATCTATCGCCGTTTCCGCCTGGCTTCGGATATGCCTGAACATAACGTCCTCGCTTTTGAGCTCTATGCCGCCCGTGTCTATTAACGTAAAAGCGCGCCCGCACCATTCCGCGTCGGCGTAAATTCTGTCGCGCGTGACGCCTGGAGTATCCTTTACTATTGATATTCTCCGTCCGCACACTTTATTAAAAAAAGTCGATTTGCCTACGTTAGGTCTTCCGACTATTGCTACTATCGGTTTTTTCATAGCACTATTCTAACATAAAAATCTTTTTTTGTCTATTGAAAATACAAAAGAAAAGACAAGTTTCCTTGTCTTTCACTTTATTTTTAAGTTATTATTTTTTACTTATTTAAAAAATCGTCAAATTCATCCAAATCGGCGTTGTCTTCTCCGGCTTCCGCACTGCGCGCTCTCATATTGTTGGTTGCCTTGCTTTCGTAGGCGACGGTAGCGAGAATGACCGAGAACACCAGCGTTATTACGGAAGCGTCGAATATCATACTTCCGCCCAGCGTGAACACGGTAGTCATTCCCGTGAAGAACACTACGAACTGCCCTATCACGTTACCTATCACTACGCCGCCGACGGCTCCCGCCGCAGAAGTTATTCTGCTTTGACATATAGCGTAGGAAATCGCTCCGCCGAGCACGCCGATCACGCAGGAAGCAAGCACGCTCATCCACATCGACGTAAGCGGTATCCACACGGTTACCGCAACCGTTATTGCCGCGGTCGCAAGCATCGCCGTTGCCGTTCTCAGAAAAGGCATACCGAAGCCGCCGAATACGGTCAGCACCGCGGATAAAACGAGCGGCACGATAAAACCGCCTATTCCGATTGCAAAAGACGGTCCGAAATATATCAGAGGGATAACTCCGCCCACCA
>JBJFAC010000105.1:0-5063 GCA_051887715.1 Candidatus Neoclostridium sp. | reverse complement strand
AAGCGGAAAATACAGGGGCGCGAAGTTGTTTTCGCCCGACGACGACAGAGTCCGCCCGACTACCGACAGAATAAAAGAAAGCGTTTTTAATATTTTATCCAACCGGATTAAATTTTCCGGAGCGAGGGCGCTCGATCTGTTTTCGGGAAGCGGCGCGTTGGGAATAGAGATGCTCAGCCGCGGCGCGGATTACGTTGCGTTCGTCGACCACGATCGAGACAGCGTTCGCCTGACTAAAGCCAATATCGAAAAGATTAAAGCGGATAAGAACAGTTACGACGTTTTTCCCGTAGAATACGATTTTGCGCTGAAAAAGCTTGCAAACGCTGAAATGAACGTCGTTTTCGTCGATCCGCCGTACGCCCTTAAAATAGAAAAAAAAGTGCTGGATCTGATTGTCGCATACGACGTATTGGCGAAGGGAGGAGTCGTGGTCGTCGAACACGACTGTAAAAACGTCGTCGAGCACGATAAATTCGATTGCGATTGCAGAAAGATGGGTAATACGTCGGTCAGTTTTATGACGTTAAAGGAGCAGTTATGAAAACGGTTGTGTTTGCAGGTACGTTCGATCCGTTTACGCTCGGACATCTGGAAATAGTGGAAAAAGCGTCCGCGCTGTTTGATAAAGTAGTGGTCGCGGTGGCAAAGAAAAGCAAAAGCGGTGTAAGCGTAAGCGCGAGAGCAAAAATCGCAAAGCTTAGCGTTTCGGGCGTTCGGAACGCCTCGGTCGAGATCTTCGACGGCTTTTTGACCGATTATATGAAGAACAACGGTTATTGCGTGCTCGTCAGAGGACTGAGAAATGCAACCGACCTTGAATACGAAAAATCGCTTAAAGCCTTCTACGAAGAAACGTATCCCGAAATATCCGTGGTTTATTTGCTGACCACGCCGCAGAAAGAGCACGTTTCTTCGTCGCTTGTAAGAGAAATACTGTCATTAAAAGGCAATGCCGACGCATATATTAGCGATAAGGCGGCAGCCGAAATAACGACGGAGTATAAAGCGTAGAAATTGGACTTGGAGCAGTTGTGCGAAGAACTTGAACGTGAATTAAGCGGCAGACGAGGCGTTATAAGCGATAAAATCGACGTTGCCGAGTGCAGACGGCTTGCGCGCGCGATCCACGAAAAAATAATACCGATCACTCAAAGAATGAACGGTATACTCATCGAGCGTGAAAACGTTTTGACCAACGCCGACGCAGTGGCTAAAAACCTTTTGTCCGCGGCCGAGCAAAAAGCGGCGGCGATGGTAAGCGGAGCCGAGATCATGAAGAAAGCGGAAGCGGAAAGCCGCAAGATTATGGATCAAACGTACGCCGAATGCGATCGTTTAGTGCTTAAAAGCAAGGAAAATCTGGACGAAATACTGCTTGCCGCCGAGCAAAAGCTGTCCGACGCCCTGAAAGAAGTGAGCGCGTACCGTTACGCCGTAAAATCGATGATAATAAATTCGAGTGCGGATTAAAAGCGGTTACGGCAACTTATCGCAGATCAGCTTTTCGCTCATATAGTTGTCTTCCGAGTGCGTGACGACCGAATACAGAGCGGAGGCGCGGCGTTCTATATCGAAAAGGAAATCGAAAGAGGAAAATTTGTCGTAGTCGGAATTTCTGATTACGGCGTTTTTTTCTATTTGCGAAAAATACCCCTTAAAATCGTTTTTGCATGCAAGAACGCGGAAAGGCAACGTTTGATTTTCGGCTTTTTTCACGGCGTCTTTGGTAATGGACAGATTGTTTTGCAAAACTATTCGTTTAAGTCGTGCGAAGGTGTATCTTTTCGACTTGGTTTTTTCCAGCGCCTCGGTAAGAGTGGCGCTGTTTTTTGCGTTTTGAATCAGCGGATATTGCAGCCCTTCGCGACAATCGAAAGCCTGTTCCAGCCGCTCGGGAGCACTGTTTCTGAGATTGTAAAGAGATATTGCGTCGTAAAGTGCGGAATCCGCAGTTTTGCCCGATCTTACGGCTTCGTATAAAGAATCGTTTTCCGGCAGATACGGTGAAGCGGCGAAGGGCGTTTTGGAGGCAAGCAGATCTCTTATTGCCGAAGCGGACAGATAATCTCCGAAAGCCCTTAGGTCGTTGTACCCGTTGCCTTTGCGCTTTATTATTATCGGTTTTATATTCAGATTTCTGCGCCGTATGCTTTTTATATACTCGACGCACAAAAGATTATTAGGTTCGGATAAAGCGGCTTTGATTATACCTGCGTCAAATTTACCCGACAGTGCGTTTACCGTTGCTTGGCACAGCGCGGAGGCGTAGGGGGCTCCCCGGTCGAGCGCGTTTTTCAGATCGGCTTTAAAATCTTCGTTTTCTTCGTATTGCACGTTTGCGACCGCTTCTATTACGGAAGGACGGTCGCATTCGCAACTCATAATCAAGCCTTTTACGTCCTTCATTGCGGAAATAACTTTAATTGCTCCTTCTGCAAATTTTTCTCCGCTTGCCGTGGCGTACAAAACGGGATTTTCCACGACTATGTCCGCGCCGCAACGCAGAGCCGTTTCCGCTCTCAGATATTTATCGACTATTGCAGGCTCTGCCCGCTGAACGAAATTTCCGCTCATAACGCACGCAATGCGGTCGTAGCCTGCCGGGATTTTACCAAGCTGGTATAAATGTCCCGAATGGAACGGATTATATTCGCAAATAACGGCGCAAATTTTCATTTTTTTCTCCTAACTTCGGGCATTCGATTTACTTTTATCGAAATCCGTGGTATAATTAGTACGTTGCGGTAAATATTATACCACAAACTACGGAAATTTGTAATCGATTTCTACTTAAAAGGAGAAAAAATATGTCATTATTGCAATCTGTAAGAGAAAAGGCAAAGCTTGCCGGAAAGACCATCGTTCTTGCCGAGGGCGAAGAGAAGAGAGTTTTGGACGCCACCAAGGAAATTCTTGCCGAAAACGTGGCAAAGCTCATCCTCATCGGAAGACGCGAAGTCATCGCCGAAAAGGCTGAATTCGACGTTAATCTCGTCACCGTCGTCGATCCGACCGCAGACGATTTAACCGAGTATGCCGAGCTTTTGTACGAGCTCAGAAAGGCAAAAGGAATGGAAAAGGAACAGGCTGAAAAGCTGGTTAAAAATCCTCTTTATCTCGGCGTTATGCTGGTTAAAACGGGTAAGGCGGACGGTATGGTTGCCGGCTCCGTCAATTCCACCGGCGACACGCTCCGTCCGGCTCTTCAGATAATCAAAACCGCTCCCGGAATCAAAACCGTCTCCAGCTGCTTTATTATGGTTCTGCCCGAGGGCAGCAAGTACGGCGAAAACGGCGTTATGGTGTTCGGCGACTGCGCCGTAAACATCGCGCCCGACGCAGAACAACTTGCGTCCATCGCAATCGCGTCCGCTCAGACGGCTGAAAAGATTGCCGGCATCGACCCCAAGGTGGCAATGCTTTCGTTCTCCACCAAGGGCAGTGCAAAGCACGAAAACGTGGACAAGGTCGCAGAGGCAACCCGTCTCGTTCACGAGCAGGCGCCGGAGCTCAAATGCGACGGAGAATTGCAGCTCGACGCGGCTATCGTTCAGTCGGTTGCTTCGCTTAAAGCACCCGGAAGCGACATCGCGGGACACGCAAACGTGCTTATATTCCCCGATCTGCAAGCTGGAAACATCGGCTACAAACTGGTTCAGCGTCTTGCCGGCGCGGAAGCCGTCGGACCTATTTGCCAGGGCTTCAATAAGCCGATCAACGATTTGTCGCGCGGATGCTCGGCGGAGGATATCGTAAACGTCGTGGCTATGACCGCTTTGCAGGCGTAAAAAACAAAACCCCGAAAAGGAGCAGATTATAATGAAAATTTTGGTTGTAAATGCAGGAAGTTCCTCGCTTAAATATCAGCTTATCGAAATGGATAACGAAAGCGTGCTCGCTAAGGGCGTGTGCGAAAGAATCGGTCAGGACAACGCTGTTCTGGTCCACAAGGGCTCGAAAGAGGTACGTATCGAAAAGCCCATGCCCACACACAAAGAGGCAATGCAGCTCGTTTTGGACGCGCTCGTCAATAAAGAATACGGCGTTATCGGCAGTATGGAGGAAATCGCCGCAGTCGGACACAGAGTGCTGCACAGCGGAGAAGATTTCAAAGAAAGCGTGCTCGTAAAGGACGACGAAGTGCTTAAAAGAATAGAAAGCAACGTCGATCTCGGACCGCTGCATATGCCCGCAAACGTAATGGGCATAAAAGCGTGCAAAGAGGTCATGCCTTGGGCTCCGCAGGTTGCCGTTTTCGACACGACCTTCCATTCGACTATGCCCGATTACGCCTATATGTACGCTATCCGCTACGAGGATTACAAAAAATATAAGGTGAGAAAGTACGGCTTCCACGGTACCAGTCATTTGTTCATCACCGGCGAAGCAAGAAAGCTTATGGGGGAGGATAAATGCCGCCGTCTGGTAATTTGCCATCTCGGTAACGGAGCAAGCGTCAGCGCGGTAAAGGACGGCAAATGCATCGATACGTCCATGGGCTTAACTCCGCTTGAAGGCTTGGTAATGGGAACTCGTTCGGGCGATCTCGATCCCGCCGTTTTGGAGTTTTTGATGGACAAAACGGGCATGAACATTCACGAAATGCTCAATTACCTGAATAAAAAGAGCGGCGTGGACGGTATCAGCGGCGTCGGATCGGATTTCCGCGATCTCGTCAAGGCTTACGACGAAGGCAACGACAGGGCTCGTCTCGCGATCGATATGTTCTCGTACAGAGTTAAAAAATATATCGGCGCGTACTCTGCCGCTTTGGGCGGACTCGATTGCGTCGTGTTCACCGGCGGAATAGGAGAGCATACCGAAATCGTGCGCGAAAAGGTGATGAAGGATATGGAATATCTCGGCGTTGACTTCGACTTTGAAAAGAACAATAACGTCGGACGCGGCGAAGTGACCGAGCTCAGCAAGCCCGATTCCAAGGTTAAAGTATATATTATTCCCACTAACGAAGAATTGGTCATTGCAAGAGAAACTCTGCGCCTTAAATAAGAGTGAAACCGCTTAAAATAATTAAAGAAATGTTTTTCCCGTCCGGAATA
>JBJFAC010000104.1:0-5066 GCA_051887715.1 Candidatus Neoclostridium sp. | reverse complement strand
TCCGGCGCTTCGTACCAGATGTAGCCGATATACGCCGAATACAACAGCCGTTCTGATTTCACCCAAAAATCCTCGCTTGACTTTTCGCCCTCGCCTTTGGTATTCTCAATCAGAACATTTACCAATTTCAAAATATCTTTTTCAGACTTGATATAGGCAAGGGGATTGTAGTGCATTGACTTCTTGAAATTTATCGTATTGAGCGACTTGATAATATAACCGTTTTTTTCAAGCAATCTGCTGCATTCCAAGAGGATAGTCCCTTTCGGGTCAGTAATGCAATAGCTTGAATGTAATTGCATTAAATTCGGTTTCACGAAATATCTCGTCTTTCCCGAACCCGAACCGCCGATTACAAGAACATTTTTATTCCTTGCGTACTTTGCTATTTTCGGGCGGCTGTTCATTGTCAGCCGTTCCGTATTTGTCAACAAAATATTGTTAAAGAAGTTATTATCCATATACGGCTTAATATCCGCCGCCGTACCCCAGCGCGCCGAGCCGTATTTGCCGCACAACACCTTTTGCCCGTCGTAGCAATCAAACATATAGCGCACGCGCTCGTTGTCGCCGTTGAAATACGCTTTGCCGCCCTTGGGCATATTTTCTATCAACTCGGCTTTGGCGCGGAACACGTTTTCAATCGAGCCGAACGTGCCGAGGTGCTGACTTCCCACCGCCGTGATCACGGCGATTTCGGGCTTTATCATTCCGGTAAGATATTTCACGTCGCCGCGCTTTCTCGCGCCCATTTCGGCGATAAAAACTTCGTCGCCGACGGTCAGATTTTTGTTTATTGCAAGGCTGAGCCCGGCAGGCGTGTTGTAGCTGAGCGGACTAGCACACACTTTGTACTTGCTTTTCAGCATCGCGGCAAGTATGTTCTTCGCCGTCGTTTTGCCGTAACTGCCCGTTATTGCGATTTTTATCGGGTTGATCGCGGCAAGCTTGCGCTTTGCCTTTTCTTCGTACGAGCTTATTATGCGCCTTTCAAGCGGATACAGCGCGGCGTTTGAAAGGTAAATCACGAGGGGCGACGCGGGCAAGAGCGCGTAGCACAGCGCCGAATAGCCGATTTCGGTAAGCGCGAGAGCGCACAAAGCGTTGATAAGCGCCGCAACCGACATAAGCCGCGCCATACGACGGGTGATTTTAAGTTTTACCGTGCATGGCATTCGGTAGAACAAAAAGTAGCCCACCAGCGCTATTACCGGACAAAACAGCAGCGATCGCACCGAAAAAATTTCTGCAACTAACGCCGCCGCGCACACCATAGCGCCGACGATCAGCGATATAAATCCACCCGTAAAGCAATAGGACAGCATTTTCTTTCCGTCGTAGCCGCCAAGCTGCAGCATCTGGTAGTACCGCAACGAATAGAGCGCAACGCAGATGGCAAAAGCGACAGAAAGGCAAACGGATACCGTTATTGGCATAAAAAAGCCTCCGTCACTCTCAAAAACACGAACGGATTTTCGATATACGCAAAATGTCCGCCCTCCAGCCACACTATTTCGCTGCCGACTATTCCTTCCCTGAACTGCCGAGCCATGTACGGCGGCGTTTCGCGGTCGGTTTTGCCCCATACTATCAGCGTTTCGCACTTAATAAGCGGTAAAAGATTATTCAGTGCGCAGTTCACCACCGATACGAACACCTTTTTCATATGCTCGTCGAGAGCGCGGTAGTCGTCCGAGCCGCACTTGCTTACGTCAAGTCCGAAAGCGCGCTTTATCTTGTAAACGCGCGATTTCAGTCTTGTTTTCAGCGTTTTACGCGGTTTTAAGCCTGCTCCGTCCACTATCATAAGTTTTCCCACCAGCCCGCGCGAGGCGAGAATTATCGCTATTCTCGCGCCGAAGGAGTGTGCGATCACGTCGCAACCGACAGCGTTTTCACGCTCCAACAGCGCTTCTATCGCGTCCGCGTAAAAGAATACGTCCGCGTTTTCCGGCGGCGGCGACGATCTCCCGAACGCAGGCAGATCGGGTGCGATCACTCTTTTCCCGCGCGTTTCCAAAAAGCGGTAAACGCCGCTCATTGCCTTTCCGCTTAATCCCCAGCCGTGTAATAATAAAACAGGCTTGTCGCCTGTTTCACTTCTTTCGTAAAAAATATCGACCTCTTTATAGGTAAACATTTTTCCTCCGGCTATATTTTCTTTTCCATTACTATCGCGGCTTTTTTGCCGTAATAATTTGCCCTCCTGTAAAGTTCGCAAAATCCGTGTTTAACGTACAAAGCTATGGCGGCGGCGTTGGTTTCGCTGACTTCCAGAAAAAGGCGAGCCATATTTCGTTCCTTCGCTTTTTCTTCCATAACTTTTAATATGCCGCTTGCTCTGCCTTCGTGACGAAATTGTTCGTCCACCGCAATATTGCAAACGTCGCCCTCGTCCGCTATCCACTCGATAAAGCCGTAAGCGCACACTATTCCGTCCTGCTCGTCCACGAAAAACGAATACAGCTCGCTGCTAAACGACGAAAGCAGTTGTTCTTCGCTCCAGGCGCACTCAACGTACTTTTTTTCAAGTCCGGCAATCGCTTGTATATCGCTTTTTTCCGCCGGGCGTATCATTTCTGCTTCTCCCGCTCCGCCTGCGACAGCATTGCGTACAGCGGTTCGAGCGCGTCGCCGTCTACCGGTTTGCATTTTTCCGCCGCCAGACGCATACACGACCGCTCGTCCGCAAGCGTTCCTCCGAATACGGCGTTAGCCCGCTCGTCCGTAACGAGAGCGTAATCCGCGTTGGCTTTTATAAATTCCGCAAGCTCGCTTTGCTTCATTGCCGTGGGCGGCGTGATCTCCTCGTCGCCGTCGTATTTTGCCGCGTAATAAGTATCCGCCCAGCCGTACACGACCGACAGAACCTTTCCGTAGCGCGAATACGCAAGCATTCTGTTGTAGCTTACGCCTTTTGCCTGCTTGTTTAAAGCGTAGCACATCGTTATGACGGTTACCGCGCCTATTCTTATGCCCGTGAACGAGCCCGGTCCTATCACGCAACCGAAAAAGTCGTATTCTTCGGGTTTTATTCCCAGCGCGCTCGTCATTCTGTCTACTGCCGTAAGCAGTACTTTGGACGCCTGCAAGCCGTTTTCGTCGCAAAACCATTGCTCCGATCGGTCGTTTACCGCCAGAACCTCGGTAGTTTTACCGGCGGTGTTTATCATCAAATATTTCATATCAGAACTCTATATGTTGAATTTTATCGTTTTTGCTTCTTCTGTACAGCACTATTTTATTGCCTACCGCCGTAACGGGTTCGGCATTAAGAGCCTCGGCAAGCTCGCCTATCAGCTCCTTTGCTTTCTTTTCGCAGTTGCGAAGCACCGTTATTTTGATCAGCTCGCGCTTTTCGAGAGCGCCGTCCAGCCCGTCCAGAAGCGCCTGCGAAACGCCGCCCTTTCCTATCTGAAAAATCGGTTCGGTCACGCTTGCCATTCCGCGCAGAGCGGCGCGTTGCTTTCCGGTCATATTCATAGCACAATTATCTCCCTCGTGTTTTCGTCCACGTATTTAATCTCTATATTTATCGCGTCGTCGGGCAATACGGATTTTACGTTCTCTGCCCACTCTATCACGCACACGCAGTTTTTTGCTCCGAGGTAGTCGCATAAGCCCGCCGCGTACGCCTCTTCACCGCTGTGCAGTCGGTAAGCGTCCACGTGGCAAAAGGTAAACTTTTCTCCCTCGTACTCGTTCATGATAGTGAACGTGGGGCTGGTTATTTCGCGCATAACGCCCAAGCCTGCCGCAAAACCCTTGGAAAAAACCGTTTTTCCCGCTCCCAGATCGCCGTTAAGCGTTATTACCTCGCCGCCGACCGCTTTTTTTGCCATGTCGCGAGCAAAAACAAAGGTTTCGTTTTCGTCGCGGCTTATCGTTTTAGTCAATTTTCTCTCCTTGATCCTTTTCGACTTTACTAACTTCCTCGCCGAATATGAATTTGAGCGAGCGAGACAATGCTTTGTACAGTACGAAAGTGATTATGCTGATAATAAGCGATTTTCCTATATTGAACGCGATCAGATAGGGATACAACTGCATAAACACGGTCTGAGCGCTCTCGCCCATATACAACGGGAACGTGACGTACAGGTTGGTAAGAAGCGCCCCGACCACCTGAAGCACACAGCCTGCGGCAAGTCCTATTACGGCGCTTTTTCTGCTCCTTTCTATATAGTACAAAACCGACGGAATGATCGCGTACGATACGGTCATAATGAAGTTGCCGATCTCTCCCACGCCGCCCGTGGTCGAATGAGTGATAAACCACAGCAGTTGTTTTACGCCTTCGCAGATTATCATCGCAATAGGTCCAAGCGAAAAACCGCAAAGCATCGTCATTACGTTGGAAAAGTCGAGCTTGAGAAAGGCGATCGGAGCCGGCATCGGAATTTCCAAAAAGCTGAGCACGTAGCCGAGCGCAATGAAAACCGCGGTCGTGGTTATGTATTTGGTGACCTTTCTTTTCGTTGTGAGTACTTTCATTTTTATACCTCTTAAGTTTTTATTTCATCATTTTTCCCTGATCAATTCTTATTTTGCAAGCGGCTCTTTTTTGACGGAACGCATTTTCTCTTTTTTTCCGCTTAGTCCGCACAGTCTGAAAAGCGCGGGCGCAAACAGCATTGCGGTGAAAGCCACCAAAGCGTACCGCACGAACGAGTACAACAGCGGATGAGTGAGATTGCACGCGATAAGCAGATACTTAAGCCCTTCTTTGACGGCAAGCACGAGAATCAGCCCCGCGATCACCTTTATTATCTGCTTCCACCACGGCGCTTTTTCTTCAAAACCGACGTATTTCTTTTCCGCGGCGTACGCCAGCGCTACCGCTCCGTATCCGCCCAGAACGTCGTATACCTGACCGCTTTCCACATTAAGAATCGCGAGAATTGCCGTGATTATAAGGCAAAGAGGCGTTATTACCATCCAGAATCTGTCCGCGTACTTTTCCAATAAGCCGTACAGCCACGTCAGCGTTATCGCAAGTATTATTCCAAGCGAACAGCCGGCAAGCACGTCGCTTACGTAATGCTGACCGAGGTAAACGCGCGAAA
>JBJFAC010000103.1:0-5083 GCA_051887715.1 Candidatus Neoclostridium sp. | reverse complement strand
CTTTGCTTTTTTGATTTGCTATACTCAATGCGTAAATTGAATTTGCCAATATAGGTTCGTATAAACGGCACGAACGTCTCTACCGCACCGCCACAGGAGCGACTATTGGTTGATTTCTTGCTTTTCGGCGCGCTGTTTGCGTGGGCAAAAGCCGTCGGACGTGCGGAGATATTGGCAAACGGAAATTTTCTTTCCGTTTTTTTATTTGCTAAAACGGAAAAAGCGAGGCGCAATGAAATTACTCGAACAACAAATAGCCGAGCGCGGCAAGGTTTACGAAGGAGGCGTGTTAAGCGTCGGATCGTTCGTAAATCACAATATGGACGTAAAGCTTTTGTGCGCTATGGCGGACGAAATAGCCGCTCATTTCGCGGGCAAGCGCGTCGATAAGGTGCTCACGGTCGAAGCGTCGGGAATCGCTCTTGCGGTGCTGGTCGCCGAAAGAATGAACTGCGAGGTCGTGTTCGCCAAAAAGAGTAAGTCGTTGAACGCCAAAGGCGAAGCGTACGAAGCGGAATGCCGTTCGTTCACCCGTCCGGGCGTAAACGTAATCTCGCTTCCCAAGCAATATCTTGCCGAAAAAACCAACGTTCTCATAATCGACGATTTTCTTGCGGTGGGCAACGCCGCGAACGCGCTGATCGACATAGTCGGACAGGCAAAAGCAAATCTCGTGGGAATGAGCGTAGCGATAGAAAAAGGATTTCAAGGCGGCGGCGACGCGCTTAGAAAATCCGGAGTGGACCTGCTCTCGCTGGCAATAGTGGAGAGTATGGAGGACGGAAAGATTACTTTCCGCAACAACTGAATACGACATACAGCCAAGGGAAAAGTGATGACTAACCAAGTTATAATTGCCCGAGAGGGCACGGAGGTATTTTTATAATGAAGAAAATTATCACAATTTTGCTCGCCGTAGTAACGGCAGTGACCTGCTGCTTTGCGTTTGCCGCTTGCACCCCGACCGAGAATCCGGACAACGGTGGCACCACTATCAAAGCCGGACTCATCACCTTGCACGACGACAACTCGACGTACGACAAGAACTTCATCGACGCGTTCAAAGCCGCTTGCAAAGCTAAGGGCGTTGAAGCCGTAATCAAGACCGGCATCGGTGAAGACGAAAGCTGCACCACCGCCGCTAACGAGCTCGTTGAAGAGGGATGCAAATTTGTGTTTGCCGATTCTTTCGGTCACGAAGACTTTTTGAAAGCCGCTGCACAGCAGCACCCCGACGTTGAGTTCGCTCACGCTACCGGCGTTTCTATGCAGAACGACACCACGGCTAACTTCCACAACGCTTTCGCTTCCATCTACGAAGGCAGATTCCTTGCAGGATACGCTGCAGGTCTCAAGCTTAAGGCAATGTACGAAGCAGACAACACCATCGCTAAAGACGGCGTTATCACCGTCGGCTACGTCGGCGCTTATCCCTATGCGGAAGTTAAGTCCGGCTACACTTCCTGGCTGCTCGGCGTAAGAAGAGCAATGGAAGAGGTTGAAGGCATCACCGTCAACATGAAAGTTCAGTTCACCTTCGAATGGTATGAAGAAACCAAAGAAGCAAACGCCGCTAAAGCGCTTATCGACGCAGGTTGCGTTCTCATCTCTCAGCACGCCGATTCCTGGGGCGCTCCCACCACTTGCGAAGCCGAAAACGTTCCCAACGTTTCCTACAACGGCAGCACCGAATCCAGATGCCCCAAAACCTTCATCGTTTCTTCCAAGATCAACTGGCAGCCCTACTTCGAGTATGCGCTCGACAACGTAAAGGCAGGTACTTCCTTCGCTAAGGACTGGACCGCAGGCATGGGCGAGGATATCTACACCGGTTCCGTTTGCCTCAGCGCTTTCGGCGCTATTGCTCCCGTAGCAGGCACCGCAGACGCAGTTGCGGCAGTTGCAGCTCAGCTGAAAGCAGGCACCGTTAAGGTGTTCGACACTTCCAAGTTCGCTATCCAGGAATACGTATACGATGATTTCTCGGCTCTTACCGAAGTAACCACGGACGCAAACGGCAAGATGCTCACCGCTAAGCAGAACGGCGTAAGCGTTATCAAAACCGCAAACGGAATCACCTATTTCGATGAATCCAACACCGAAACCAACCGTTCGGCTCCTTATTTCGATATCAACATCGTAGGTATTGAAATCGTAGGCTAATAAGTTATAAAAAACCGATAAACTTGTACCCAAGGGGTGGGAGACCGCCCCTTGGATATATTATTTTTACAGGGTAGGTACTATGCAGACCGCAACTAACATTACCGAAAACGGCAATAACGTAGCCGTAAGATTTGAAAACGTCGGCAAAACCTTTGGCGAAGTCAAGGCTAACAGCGGCGTTTCTTTTGACGTTTACAAGGGCGAGGTGCTTTCTCTTCTGGGCGAAAACGGAAGCGGCAAAACCACGCTTATGAATATGCTCTCCGGCATTTATTTCCCGGACGAAGGCAATATTTACGTAAACGGACAGCTTACTTCGATAAGAACGCCCAAGGACGCGTACGACCTGGGAATAGGAATGGTGCATCAGCACTTCAAGCTGGTGGATATTTTCACCGGTCTTCAAAACGTGGCGCTGGGGCTCGATCCCAAAGCCAAATTCAATCTGAAAAAAATCCGTGCGGACGTGGAAGCCATTTGCGCCCGCTACGGTTTTGAAATAAATTTCGACAAAAAAATATACGATATGTCCGTGTCGGAAAAGCAGACGCTGGAAATAGTCAAGGTGCTGTACCGCGGCGCAAGCATACTCGTTCTCGACGAGCCCACCGCCGTTTTGACTCCGCAGGAAACCGAAAAACTGTTCGACGTCATAAGGAATATGCGCGCGGACGGAAAGTCGATAATAATCATCACGCACAAGCTCAACGAGGTCATGGAAATATCCGACCGCGTTGCCATACTCCGCAAGGGCGAATACGTCGGAACGATAGAAACCAAGGACGCAAACGAGAAAATACTCACCGAAATGATGGTGGGAAAAAAGGTTGAGCTCAAAATCAACCGTCCCGAGATCAAATACGATCGTCCGCTTCTCGAAATCCGCGATCTTTCGGTCAAATCGGACGACGGCAGTCTTGCCATCAAAAACGCAAGCTTTTATATCCGCGGCGGCGAAATTCTCGGCGTTGCCGGCATAACCGGTTGCGGTCAGAAGGAACTGTGCGAGGCGATCGCCGGTCTTCGTCCCGTGTCGGGCGGCTTTATTATGCACAAGGGCGAAAGCATCGTGGGGCTTCCGCCGCGCGTGATCATCGAAAAAGGCGTTTCAATGAGCTTTATTCCCGAGGACAGATTGGGAATGGGACTCGTGCCTTCGATGAGCGTCACCGACAATATGATGCTTAAAACCTACGGCGACAGAAAAGGTCCGTTCGTGGACAGAAAGGAAGCGCGCGCAAGAGCAAACGCTCTTATCGAAAAGCTCAGCATCGCCACGCCCTCCAGCGAAACTCCCGTGCGCCAGCTTTCGGGCGGAAACGTGCAAAAGGTGCTGGTCGGAAGAGAGATCGAATCCGCTCCCAAC
Organism: Candidatus Neoclostridium sp.; assembly: GCA_051887715.1. Classification (GTDB taxonomy): domain Bacteria; phylum Bacillota; class Clostridia; order Christensenellales; family Pumilibacteraceae; genus Neoclostridium. The sequence goes on along the minus strand of JBJFAC010000103.1, from coordinate 1,551 downwards.
GTAATAGTAACCGCCTATCCCGTACGCGGGCTGGACATCAATTCGGCTTACGTTATATACGACATTCTCAACGAACAGAAAGAAAAAGGCACGGGCATTTTGTTCGTGGGCGAGGATCTGGACGTTATGCTCGCTCTTTGCGATAAAATAATGGTGCTGTGCCACGGCAAGGTCATGGGCGTAGTGCACGCCGACAAGACCGATAAAGAGCAGTTGGGACTGATGATGACCGGCTCGCTCGATCTTACCGAGGAGAAGAAAGAGAAAAACCTCGGTATCGCTAAAGACAGTAACCTCACCGCCGAGCAGTGGCAGCAAGCCGAACGGGAGGCGGAGGAAAAACGCGAAAAGGAAGAGAAGAAGGAGAACAAGAGCGATGAAAGATAATAAGCAGATAAAAGAATCGTCGTTCCACGTCGTCAAACGTGCCAACACGCCGCTTTGGCAGACCATCGTAATTAAACTGACAGCCGTGCTTATCGGACTTATCGCGGGCGCGATATTCTGTTCGCTGATAGCGCAGAAAAACGGCAATCCGATCAACTTTTTCGCATATCTGTGGAAAGGCGTGTTCGGTTCTTCCACCAGTATGGGCGCGTTCGTGCAGAAATTCGCGCTTCTGGTGCTTGTCAGTCTGGCGCTTCTGCCGGCGTTTAAGATGAAATTCTGGAACCTCGGCGGCAACGGACAAATACTTATCGGCGCGCTGGTAACCACGATTTTTATGAAATTTATGGGCGGAAAAGCGCCCGACGCGGTAGTAATAACGCTTATGGTGCTCGGCGGAGTGCTGGGCGGAATGGTATGGGCGCTTATCCCGGCGCTGTTCAAGGCGTTTTTCAAAACCAACGAGTCGCTGTTCACTCTTATGATGAACTACATCGCCACGGGCTTGGTCGCATACTTCCTCACGGCGTACGGCGATTCCGGCAACGGCGTATTAAAGCCCATTCCGTATGCAAACATAAACATTCCCGGCGTCAAGAACAGCGCGAATATAATATGCGCGGTGGTTGCCGCCGTGGTGTTCGTTCTCATTTTCGTGTATTTCAAGCTGTGTAAGCACGGATTCGAGGTGTCGGTCGTGGGCGAAAGCGAAAACACGGCGAGATACGTCGGTATGAACGTTAAAAAGGTCATAATCCGCACGATGGCTCTTTCGGGCGCGATATGCGGCTTGGTGGGCGTGCTGCTTGCCGGCTCTATCAATCACACGATCTCTACGAGCATGGCGAACAATATGGGCTTTACGGCGATAATGGTCGCGTGGCTCGGAAAGCTCGATCCGATAATGATGCTTGTCGCGGCGTTCTTCATTTCCTTCGTCGATAAGGGAATGTCCTCCGTCCGCACGAACTTCGGGCTTACCAACAACGCCGCTTCCAACATCGTGCTGGGTATTATCTACTTCTGCATAATAGCAAGCGAATTCTTCCTCGAATACGCCATAAAACGCCGTAAAAAAGCCAAAGAGCCTTTCGGGAACTATCTCGACAAAGGAGACTAACTATTAAAAGTCAAGTAAAAAAACAGGAGAAATAAGAAAAATGT
>JBJFAC010000102.1:0-5136 GCA_051887715.1 Candidatus Neoclostridium sp. | reverse complement strand
AGCTAAGCGATCCCACCAACAAGAGCGTTATGGGCGGCGGCATAGTCGTCAAGCACCACGCAAACAAAAATTATACTACCGACGGCTTGTCCTCCGCCGTGTTCGAGCAGATTATGCAGAAAGCAGGCGTAAAAACTCAGCATTTCTTTATGCGTTCCGATCTGCGTTGCGGCTCTACTCTCGGCACGATCGCCCTCACTCAGCTGGCGATCAAAAGCGTGGATATAGGGCTTGCCCAGCTGGCAATGCACTCGTCTATGGAAACGATGTGCGCCGCCGACGTGGACCAAATGGTAAAAGGCTTGTCCGCATTCTACGAAAGCGCCCTGTCGCCCACCGGAAACGGATACAAAATAGGCTGATGCTTAGAAAGCTAAGTCGCTTATTGTTTTATGTCTCAATATTCCACGAAAAAAACAGCGCTCGTTGGCGCACCTGCGATAAAGCAGGTGCGCCAACAGTATTTTTTAAGTGCCGAGGTTGTTTAATCAAAGCATTTATTCATTATTGAAAAACACTGAAAAATATGATATAATATATCCAAGAGAGGTGGTAAAAAGTATGGTAATGGTTTACTTGATTTTTGCTTTATCAATATTTTGTGTCCGACTTTTTGCAGGATATGATAGCCGTTATCAAAAAGGAAAATATATTTCCATCAAAAATACCGTTTTGAGTGCTGTTTTGTTAGACGGTATGTCGATTTACGGAAGAACCATACGCTTGAAGAAAGACAAAAATAAAATGTCTTTTTGTGGCTTTCCTTTTTATCTCGGCATAGGAATTGTTTTGCTGACAAACATAGTTTTTTTGATAATTCCGGATATACCTATTGAACCTTGGGGAATGGAAACAAACAAATTTATTGTCTATGCAAATACTCTTAATGATAAAATATCTGCCATTGCCATTTTAATACTATTTGTTTCGGTTATAAATTATATTGCAATCTCAATTATACGTTCAACGAAAGGAACAAAACCGAATTGGATAAAGGTATTTATTTGGATTGTATCAGCTTTAATGATTGTTACAGCTACTGCATCCACAATCTATTTTGTAGTTGAGTTAATTTCTTGTTTTTATATATGCTAAACCGCTTTTGTGTCCACAAAAGCAGTGCTTGTCAGGAAAAGAAGACAGACTTTCGGGACGCACAAACCAAAGGCTCCCTTGTGTAAAGGGAGCTGTCACCGAAGGTGACTGAGGGATTGTTTTTCGATAAAATTTTGTTTTTTACAATCCCTCCGACTCGCTTACGCGAGCCACCTCCCTTTACACAAGGGAGGCTTGTCACCGCCCGACAGTACACCTAAAAGGTGTAACACACTATACCTTGCGGGGCAAGGAGTGTGAAAAGGAGTACGAACAAATTGTCCGTACTCCTTTTGCTTTTTTCGGTAGGTAAAACCTGCTTTATGGAAGACACCCCTTACGGGTGCTGTTTTTTTAACTAGCGTAATATAGCGTAATATTCGGTTTATATCGATTATAATTCTTTATCAAGCGTAGCAAGCGACTTTAAGTAAATTTCGTACAGTTTTTCCAGGTGTTCGACGGGAATGCACTCGTTTGCGTCGTGAAGGCGCGTTTCGGTACCGGGGAACACGGGACCGAAGGCAACGGCGTTTGGCAGTTCTCTCGCGTAGGTGCCGCCGCCGGTTTTTTGCGCGCCGGAGTGGTCGCCGGTTACGGCGGAGTAGCAGCGCAGGAGCGTTCGCACGAGCTTGCTGTTTGTCGGTACGTACAGATTGGGCGCATATTTATTTACGACGATATTTTCGGGACGCAGATTTTTGAAAAGCGTTTCCTGAATGCGGTCGGGCTTGACGCTGAGCGGACAGCGGAAGTCCATGGTAATGGTCAGCGTATCTCCGTCCAAAGATACCATACCGGCGTTCATCGTCAGTTCGCCCGCCTCGTCGGAGACGTTCAGTCCCAGGTTCTCGCGCGCGTCGGGCGAGGTAATGAACTTATCCAGCCTGTCGAATTCTATAAGAGGAGTGAGCAGCTTGAAAATTTTACCGATAGCGTTGTCTCCCGCTTCGGGCGTGGAGGCGTGACCTGCCTTGCCGAAGGCTTCCACGGTGACGACGCCTTGGTTTTCGCGAATACGGAAATCGCTTTTTTTAAGTCCGCGTTTTTCGATAGCCTGTTCCACGTTTCCCACCGCCAGCATAGCCTCGCCGTGCGCGTCCATTTCCAGAACGCAGTGGTCGGGCACCATATTAGGTCTTTGCCCGCCGGAAAGCGACTTAATGCCGTACGAATGTTGCACGGGCAGAGTAAAATCGAGGTGAACGATACCTTTTTCGCTGTTGATAAGCGGAAAATCCGCGTCGGGAACTAGCGTGCAGACGGGCAGCTTCTGCTCCGTGCAGTACTTTTTAAGTCCGCGGGAGGAGGTCTCCTCGTCGCCGCCCACGATCAAGCGTATTTTGTGTTTAAGTCGGAATTTATTCAGCTCGGCAAGCACGTGCAGACACACGATCGCAGGTCCTTTATCGTCGGCAACGCCTCTGCCGTAAAACACGCCGTCCTTTTCGACCAGCTCGAAGGGGTTGGTAGCCCAATCGTCTGCGTTTACGGGCACGACGTCGAGGTGCGCGGCAACGCCGATCATATCGTCCTCGCTGCCGTCGTTGGTTTCGGCGTACGCGTAGTAAGCGTTGCTGTACGACGACAATCCAAGCTGTTTCGCGCGGTCGGCAAACCAGGCAAGCGCGTCTTTAACGGCAACGCCGAAGGGAGTGCCGTCCTCGCCTTCGCAAAGGACGGTGGGCATAGAAATAAGCGTTTTCAGATCGTTTAACATATTCTTTCTCCATAGAGTTAAAAAACGCTTGCAAAATAGCGGATATTCGACTATAATATAAGTCGGCGCGTTAATTAACCACGATTTACACGCCAATTATAATACAATTCAGACGGAAAGTCAACCGTCGGGAGACAGAATAATGCAAGAAGTTCGTACAAGATTCGCACCGTCGCCAACCGGATACCTTCACATAGGCGGACTGCGCACCGCGCTATACGCCTATCTTTTCGCAAAGCAGAACGGAGGAAAGTTCATTCTGCGCATAGAGGACACCGACCTCGAACGTTACGTTCCCGGCGCAGTGGAAATAATATACGATACGCTTAAAGACGCCGGACTCGTTTACGACGAAGGTCCGGACGTGGGCGGAGATTTCGGTCCGTACGTTCAAAGCGAGAGAAAGGAGATATATCTTAAATACGCTCGTCAGCTGGTCGAGAGCGGCGACGCGTATTATTGCTTCTGCGACAAGGAGCGACTGGAAAAAATTCACGCCGAGGGCGCAACCAAGTACGATAAGCATTGCCTGCACCTCAGCAAGGAAGAGATCGAAGAACGGTTGGCTCGCGGCGATAAATACGTCATTCGCCAGAATATTCCCGAAAGCGGAATTACCACCTACCACGATATGGTTTTCGGCGAAATTACCGTCGATTGCAAGGATCTTGAGGACAATATTCTCATCAAGTCCGACGGAATGCCTACTTATAACTTTGCAAATGTGGTGGACGATCACCTGATGGGCATAAACTACGTTATCCGCGGAGTGGAATATCTCTCGTCCACGCCCAAGTACAACCTTTTATACAAGGCTTTCGGCTGGGAGATACCGCATTATATGCATTTACAGCCCATAATGAAAGACGCCACGAGAAAGCTTTCCAAGCGTTACGGCGACGCCTCGTACGCCGATTTTATAAAGCGCGGCTTCCTTAAAGAAGCGCTGTTAAACTATATCGCTCTTCTCGGCTGGTCGCCCAAGAACGACCGCGAAAAGTTCTCGCTTGAAGAAATGGTTCAACTGTTCAGCGTCGAAGGACTCAGTAAGTCCGCGTCCATTTTCGACGAAGTAAAGCTTAAATGGCTTAATTCGCAGTACGTAAAGGAAATGTCGCCCGAAGCGTTCTACGACTACGCGCAAAGATTTTTCGATAAATACGAATTTTTGAACGGCTACGACAGAAAACTGATGTGTTCGCTGTTGCAAAACCGCATCGAAATTTTCGACGACGTAGGACCGGCTATGGAATTTATCTCCAAATTCGACGGCTACGACCTCGATCTTTTGTGCAATCAGAAGTGGAAGACCGATCTCGGCACTGCAAAAGCAATGTTGCCCGGTCTTATCTCGCTTGCCGAAAACCAATTTGAAAATCTCCACGACGCTTTGGTGGCGTTCGGAGAGCAAAACGGCTACAAAAAAGGACAGGTGCTTTGGATATTCCGTATCGCAATTACGGGAGCGCAGTCCACTCCGGGCGGAGCAACCGAAATGGCTCAGCTGCTCGGTAAAGAGGAAACGGTGCGCCGTCTCCGCGAATCGCTTGCCCGCGTAAACGCGTAAGCCGCAATAAAACCGAAAACGCACTCGTAAAAGGGCGTGTCCCATAGAGATTTTTTAGATAACGTAAAAGGCTGACGAAAATTTTCGTCAGCCTTTTACGTTTGCCTTACAAAACACACGACTTTCATTTGAAAGTATAGTGCGCTACACGTTTGTTTTTTATAGAGCTAATTATATGGCATAATTATATTTCCTTAGTTTTGAAACGTTAATCATTTTTAGCCTTTAAGGTTTTACAAGAAGAAATTAGCATTTTTCTTATAACCCCACAATCGTTATTAAGTTTTTTATATTGTTTTTCTTCTATATAGCCTGTTTCAAATAATAGTTCTAACCAGTATTCGCTTTCAAAACATTCTTTTAATGCTATTTCAAGCTTTGAAATAAAGTCTGCCGTTCCTTGTGCGTATTGCGCTTCGTGGATATTTGCGCCGATACTTGTTCCTGAACGTAGTAATTGATTGGATAATACACTCTCTTTTTTATTTATCTTGATTTCTTTTGTAAGGAATACTATGTTTTTTGCAAATTCTTTTACTTTTTCTCTTATAATGCTTTCACTCATGTAGTTATTATACCACAAATTGAATTTTTAGTAAAGTGATATTGTTTGCTTTGCAAACAGTTATATTTTCAGAACAAGTCTAAAAGTTATATTTCGGCTTTCAGCCGAAGTTATATAATATTTGCCTTAACTTTTCTCGAAGAGAGAAATAACACTTTGCTGAAAGCAAAATATAACTGCGTAAGCAAT
>JBJFAC010000101.1:0-5137 GCA_051887715.1 Candidatus Neoclostridium sp. | reverse complement strand
CGCAGTATTGCAGCGAGAACCCGAAAACGCACGTTACCATCATTTCCGATACCATTCAGAATCTGTACCAGAAATTGAAAACGTACGAAGTGGACATCATTTTCATCGACGGTAAAATTTCGGACAGCAATTTTAACTCGATTCTGCTGGACACCGACTACCTCGTGCTTGCGGTGGGCAACGATAATCCGCTTTCCAAAAAAAGCGTGGTTACTTTGGACGAACTGAAAAAAGAAAACCTCATTCTGCGCCTTCCCGGCGCCGGTACGCGCACGCTGTTCGAGGCTAATCTACACAGCAACAATCAGTCCATCGACGATTTCAACGTCATTCTCGAAGTGGACAACATTGCGATAATCAAGGAACTGGTCAAAAACAATTTCGGCGTTTCTGTGCTGGCTCACAATACCTGCCTTTCCGAACTCAAAAAGAATAAGTTTTCGGTCATTCCGGTGGAAAATCTGTCCATAACCCGCGAGATCAACCTTATTTACCACCGCGACTTCGAGTATCCGGATATTCTGGAAGAACTGACCAGACTTTACAGAAAGATCGGTCAGTCGCAGTAATCGTAAGCACTCTTTTGCCAAAAAATTCTCATTTAAAATAAATAAGTCCGCTCTTCCTTTAATCGGATCTGCGGACCTTTTTTATACTATGCAACGCCCTGCTCGGAAAAGCCGTTGGCGACGACGAACTTACGAACCCGATAGCCGTTTATTTCCAGCGAACAGGCGTAGTCTTCCGAGAAATTCGGACAGCTGAAAAACAAGCTTCCTACTTCGTTTATCATTTCTCGCGAAAAAAGCACCACGTCGTCGTATTTGAGCGAAACGGTCGAATTAGTCGCCAGCCCGTTCTTAAAGGAAATGGCAACCGAGCCCTGCACCGACTGAGTTGCAGGCGTTTGGATCATTCCAGATCCCGCGCACAGCATTACTCTTCCTCCGTCCACGCGAAAGCCTTCGTCGGCGGCCACTGCAGGTTTATCCGCAGCCAGACTGCTGTCGCACCACAGCGAGCCGTTATTGACAAGCATTTTTCCGCTTATACGAATGCCCTCGCCGCGAGAAAAGACGTCCATACTGCCGCCGCTCATAACAAGCGCGCAGTCGTCGTTCTCTCCGTACGCCGAACCGAGGTTTATTCCGATTTCGTTTGCGTTTATCTTGATCAAGCCGTCGCCGATCGATACGTTACAGCCTTTAACTCCGAAAGAGGCGCGCGCTATTTCCACTCTGCAACCCCTGAATTCGGTGAGATCGGAAAAAACAGCCGATTTTTTCGTGCTTGCAGACAAAAATCCGCCGCCGAGCAACGTTTGCTCTTTTGCGCGTATCGCGTCGTCAAGGCTGTCAATATACAACGCTCCGTCCAGAATACAAACGCAACCATCGCAGTTTAGCCCTTTTCTCGAATATATTTCGTCGTAAATAACGGACGAAGAGCCGTTTCCGCTGCAAAGCGACACGACCGACGTCGAACCGTTTACGTAGATAAGATCGGTGGCTTTTATCGCGTCGCAGGCGGATACCGCGCGCACGCTCGCGTCTAAAACGGCTACAAAGCCTTCTCTAATGAGCATATCGCGCCTTTTTGCCGTAACGGCAGTACCTGCGGTGGACTCTATCGCGACGGTCGCGCTTTTGAATACCGCGTTATTTGCGGTAACGGCGTCGCTCTTCGATTTGATTTCTACGCTTGCGGACTTGATTTTAAGCGTGGAACGGCACACTATCGCGCCTTCGTTATAGCCGATGAAGCTTCCGCTGCCGTCCCCGTTGACGGTCAGGTCGCTTTCCGAATAAACAGCGCAAGCCGGAACGTCGCCCGAAGCGCCGTCGGACGGCTTTACTCCGGGAGCGTAAACGTAGTTGGTTTTGTTTTCGGCAAGCGTGAGCACCTTTTGCCCGTAGCCGTAAAAACGGATAGTCGCTCCGTCCTTTCCCTTTATGCTTACGCCGTCAAGTATTATGCGAACGTTGCCGTCGCAATCGGCGATTATATTGCCTCGTTCGGTTGAGCCGATAAATTGATAATATCCGGCTTTCGTTATCTTTACGGTATTGGTTTCGTTATCCACGGTGACCGCGTCGGCTTGATCTCCGGAAACGAACGAACCGTTTTCGCCCAAAAATATACTGACGTAGTTCTTTTCGCCGCCGACGGACTGATTCCAATGATCGCTCTCGCTCGTGCTGTCGGGAAATTCCGCCTTACGGGCGAGCGCCTCCGCTTTTTCGGCAACGATATACTGCGGCGCTTTTTCCATATTTACGGTCATACCGACCTGATCGCCGGCGCCGAGGTACTCGGTTTCGTCCGCATTGCCCGACGAGCAGGCAGAACTTGTCGCAAACAGAATAATCGCGGTCAAAAATGAAATTGTAGCTTTTTTTAGTGTCATTAAGGGCGCTATCCTCTTTTTACCGCCTTATTATACGACTTTAATATGAATAAACAATGAAAGCGTCGTTAAAAACGAATAAATCTACCTTTTCAAAAGTATTTCTTGAGCAAAGGGAGCGCGTCGATAGCGACGTCGGCGTGAGGCGAGCCTTTTTCCCGGGTAAACCAGATCGTTTTCATTCCCACTGCCTTCGCTCCGATTACGTCCGCTTCGAGAGAATCGCCCACCATTACGGCGCGGCTTGCGTCGCTTACTCCGGCAAGGTCGAGAATTTTACGGAAAAACTGCGGCGACGGCTTGTTACAACCGAGTTTTTCGGAAACGAATATTCCCTTAAAGCAATCGATTATGCCGGCAAGCGTCAATCTGTTGACTTGTTGCGCGTAAAACGCGTTGCTGGCGACGTACAAAGGATAGCGGCGGGCGAGGTATCTCACCGTTTCAAACGCGCCGTCCACCTCTTCGCACGAATCGTAAAGCCCCTGCAGGAACTCTTTTTCAAAGGTCGGTCCGTCAAAGTCTATGCCAAGGCTTGCAAACACGGTTTCAAACCTGTGCGCCGACAGATAAGCGCGGTCTATTTCGCCTTTTTCTATTCGCCTCCAAAAGCCCTTGTTGATGGTTTTGAACGTGGGGAGCACCTGCTCGTCGTATTTAAGCAAGAACTTATTAAATCCTTTCTCAAGCGACTTAGCGGCGCATTTATCGAAATCGAAGATGGTATCGTCTACGTCGAAAAATATGCACTCGGTTTTTTCAAACATTTCACTATCCCCGTTTCAGGCGCGAAAGCGCGGTTTTGTAGCCGTCGCTGTATTTAAGGCAACGGTTTACCCTGCTGATGGTTGCGGAGCTTGCACCCGTCTTTTCGGAAATATCGACGTAGCTTTTGCCGTCCTCCAGCATTTTCGCAACCGAAAAGCGCTGAGCCATATCGAGCACCTCGTTTATCGTGCAAACGTCGCCGAAAAAGTCGTAAAATTCGTCAAGCGTTTCCAGAGTTTTGATTGCGCGAAATAAATCGTCGATTTCTCCGTTTCTTATTTGTTTCATACCTTCGTTCCCTCTATGCCGCATAAGCGGTTCATTACTTTAACATTTTATCGCTTTTATGCGCAAAAGTCAAGCAATCGCGGCAATTAGCGACAATTGCGCCGTTATAAAAACGGAGCGACGAAATTTTGCTTCGCTCGCTCCGCTGCAAACGTTTATTTTTTCATTGTAAAACCGATTTCGCGCAGTTTTTTCGCGTTATATTCCACTACCGCCAGCATATTTTCGTATATTGCGATGGCTTGGTTTTTGTCGTTTATGACTTTGTTCTGCATTTGCGGACCGGAATGCACGTAATAGTTGCGCGTGGAATTGTACTCGGTGTAAAGCGCCGCCATGACTTCGGCGTACACGATGCTTCCGATGCGCTTGCGATAAAGCGCTTTCAGGACGTACGCTCCCTCCTCGTTCTTTTCGTATGCCTGACCGACCATTTTAACTTTTATGCCCTGCGCCTGTTCGAGATCGAAAATGAACTTTTCGAGACCGCGATAAGGCGGAATGAGCAGCGACGAATAATCCGACAGAACGATGTTGCCGCTGAGTAAATCCACTATTCCGATCGAAAAGTCGATTTTTGCCTGAGCGGAAAGCAACGAGCTTGCTATCGGCAAATATTTTTTAAGGCGTTTTTCAACGTCGGCAGCCTTTTCGTCGGTTTGTTTTTGCTCGATGTGCGCCTTGACCGCCGATTTGTAGTCGCCGCCCTCGCTGAAATACGTTTGAACGCTACGGCTGAAATCGGTTGCCTTGCCCTGAATCTGCAAAACCTGCTTTTCCGGCATATAGGTTACGGTGAGTTTGTTTTTCCCCTCCGAAACCTCGTATACGTCCACGCGAGCGGCTCCGCTTCCCTGCCGACTTTTGAGTTTGTACTTGATTTTTACGTTCTTCAGCGATTTTAACGCGCTGTCAAATCGCTCTACCGTGTATTTTTTTAACGAAAAATCGTTTTTAAGCGGTTGCTCCGCGCTTTTCGTTTGATCTGGTTTGATTTGCTGTTGCGGCTTGCTTTGCTCGGGCTTATTCTGCTGTTGGGGCTTGTTTTGCTCGGACTTATTCTGCTGTTGCGGTTTGCTCTGCTCGGGCTTATTCTGCTGTTGGGGCTTGCTCTGCTCGGACTTATTTTGCTTTGGGGATTTTATATTGTTTTCTTTCTTTTTTTCGTTCTTCTGATCGGCGGCGCTTGTCGGCTTTTTTACCGCTTTCGGCGCAACGTCCTTACTAGATCCGACCGTAGAAAATTTTTCCCACAGCGAGCACACTTCGCCGAATTGCTCGTCAAAAGCGGTTATCGACAGCATTGCCGCCTTGACGTCGTACACGATTATCACTCGTTTGCCGCTTTTAACCAGTCCGAATCTGTCAAAATGACTTTTCTCGGTGGGGGAAACGTGCGAAACCAGTTCGTAACCGTGTTTTGCAAGCTGAGGCGGAAACTCTATCGCCGATTTGCCGACGTTTTTATAGTCTTTTTTTTTCGGAATGACGCTCATTGATCTCCTAAAAAACAAGCTGCCCTTAAATTTATAAGAACAGCTTGCATTTGTAACTTTAATTGTCTTTCAAATTACTTGGTTGCTTTCTTTTTGCGGCTTACTACGAGGTAAACGACGATACCTGCGATAAGAGCAACTGCAACGACTACGAGGATGATGGTGATTACGGTAACGG
>JBJFAC010000100.1:0-5169 GCA_051887715.1 Candidatus Neoclostridium sp. | reverse complement strand
GGAATGAACGAATTCGACGAATTATCCGGGGACGCGGAGAGATATTCCGAGTACGAACCCGGATCGTGCGATATAAGCAAGCTTTGCCCTTCCGAAAAGGCATGCTTTATGCGCCTTGCAAGCGGGGACAAAACGGGAGCGTACGCCACGGTTCTGACCGCGGTCGGAGAGAAATACGAACAGACTGTCGCCGTAAACGCGGCAAGCGGAGATTATCTTTCGCGCGGGATAGAAATACGGAAATGCTCTGCAACGCTGCTGCAAACCTATTTCGACTGCCCGAAGGAATATTTTTACCGCTACGCGCTCGGCGTAAAAAAGCCCGAGGACGGAAAGGTCAAAGCCACCGATATAGGCACGCTGTTACATAAAATAATAGAGCGATTCGTGCTGTCGGGCAATTTTGAAGAGCCCGAAAAAACGGGCGCGCTCATTGCCGAGGAGGAGCTTGGCGCTTCCGAGCAGTATTCGCTTGAAAACAACGCAAAACTGCGCCGCTACGTAATGCGCGACGCCGTTGCTCTGTGCAAAAAAGTAGCTCTCGAATTTACTGAGGGCGAGTTCGTGCCGATGGGAGCGGAGGTCGGCTACGGCGACGACGGCGAGGACGAAAGTCAAAAGCTTATGCCGGGAGGAGTTACGCTCTGCGGTCAGATAGACAGGGTGGACAGGCTGAACGATTGCGTGCGCGTTATCGACTATAAAAGCGGAAGAACGGTCAAACTGACTGCAAACGACGTGTACTACGGCAAAAAACTGCAACTGCCCGTTTATTCGCTTGTGATGAAAAAGAAGGGCTACGATCCCGTCGGGATGTTCTATTTCCCGATAAACGACAGCGAAGAATCGGGAATACTGACCGGACTGTTGGCTAAGGACGACTATTTCATTCTTGCCACCGATAAAAAAGCGCTCTCGCAAAAGAGCGACGTATTCGAGTACGATCCGAACGACAGGATCAAAAAATCGGTTGTCGAGCGCGAAACACTGGACGGCGTTATGAAATACGCTTACGCGGTGTCCGAAAAGGCGATAGAGAGCATAAAAAGCGGATTTATCGCCGCGGTGCCCTCGACGAACGGTCAGGTGTGCGAGTGTCAATACTGCGATTACAAGGACGTTTGTCCGGGTGCAAAGGCGGAAAGAAAGGCTACCAACGCAAAATACAAGGATATTATTGAGGCGGTGAAAGATGGCGCTGACGACTAATCAAAGAGAGGCGGTGGAAAGCCGTAACGAAAACATACTGGTATCCGCGTCCGCAGGCAGCGGAAAAACTACCGCAATGGTAAACAGAATAGTATCGCTGTTGAAAGAGGGCGCGTCGCTGGAAGAAATGCTGATAATCACGTTCACGAAAGCCGCCGCTTCCGATATGCGCGACAAGATCGGCAAAGCGATAATAGAGCTGTGCGACAAGGACGAGCGGTTCGACAGAGAACTGCGCCTTTTGCCGTCCGCAAAAATAGGAACGATAGACTCCTGGTGCGGCGCCGTGGTAAAGGATTATTTTTACGCCGCGGATATGGACGCCGATTACGAGCTTATCGGCGACGGCGAAAAACGCGCGTTGTCCGATTCGGTCGTGGACGCGCTTTCGGACGCCGCCGCGCAAAGCGACGCAAGCTTCCGCGCGCTATACGAAAGCTTCGTGTCCAACAGAAGGGACGACAGATTTAAAGAATTTATTTATAAACTGCTGGAATACGCGAAAACGCAGGTGGATCCCGTAGAATGGTTGCGTAATTCGTGCAAAGCGTACGAAAACGACGAGGCAAAGCGCGCCGTGGAAAGCGCTTTCGCAAAAAAAGAAGCCGCCGTCAAGGCAAAGCTGGAAAGGGTAAAAAACGAGGCGATCGCGGTAAAATATCAAAAGCTGGCAGAATACTGCGATTTGGTATTGTCCGACTATATAAACGGCGGCAAGACGGGAAAATTCCGCGGCGCGGAGGCCGATTACCCCGAACTCAACGAGCGCGCGGAAGAGATAAAAAAACGTCTTGACAAGCTTGCCGAAGAGAAGGCGGCTTACGGAGAGTTTGACGACGTAGGTCGTGCGGGCGAGCTTGCCCGCGCGGCGGCACAATTCGCCGTAAAGGTATACGAAAGCGAAAAGCGCGAAAAAAAGCGCCGCGCAGTTGCCGATTACAACGACGTCGAGCACGGAGCGTATAAAATTCTGTCCTCAAAAGAGGGCGACGAAATACGCCTTGGCTGTAAATACGTTTTCGTGGACGAGTATCAGGACGTAAACGGCTTGCAGGACGCGTTGATACGCGCCGCGGCGGGCGAATACCTTTTTATCGTGGGCGACGTAAAGCAGAGTATATACGCCTTCCGCAGCAGCGATCCGGACATATTTCTGAATAAAATGAATAACCCGAAAGCAAACGGCTTTAACCGAGCGATCGAGTTCGGCGAGAATTTCAGAAGCGGCTCTAAGGTGGTCGACTACGTCAACGCCGTGTTTTCAAGGGCAATGACGACCGAATTTGGCGGCGTCGATTACACTAAAAACAAGCTTATTTTCAATAAGAGAGAGGACGGCGGCGAAGTGCGCCTCAACTTGCTCGAATCGCCCGAAAAACCCGAAAAAGAGGCGATATCGGGCGTGTACGACGTCAGAAATTACCGAGTGGAGAAATCGCAGAGCGCCGCGGACATGGCGGCGTATATTGCCGAGGGAATAGCAAAGCGCCTGGAAACGCCCGACGAAAACGGCAATCCCGTGAAAGAAGGAGACGTCGCCGTGCTTTTCCGCAGTACGAGCCCGGTTGTCAAAGCCCTGTACGAGCTGCTCAAAAAGGGCGGAATAAAGGTTTTTTTAAGCCGTAACAATTATTTTTCGTCGGCAAAGCCGTCGCGCGATCTGAATCATTTTATAAAACTGCTTGCGTTCGGAGAGGACGACGTCAGTATGCTGGGCTATCTTACGTCGCCGCTGTGCGGAATAAGCGAGGACGAGTTGTTTGCCGCCGCGGAAGGGGGTAAGGGCGGTTTTTGTCGCAAAATGCGCCGTTACGCACGCGATAACGACGACGCTACGGCAAAAAAACTGCGCGCGGCACTCGGCAGAATTGCCGATTACACCGAAAAGGCGCGCTATTCAACCGTTCCGGAGCTCGTGGGCGAGGTGATTGCGGAAACGGATTACGACGTAAAACTGCGCGCTTCCGAGGAAGGAGAGGTGGCGCTCGAAACGCTCGTGCGCTTCACGGAATATATTTCCTCGCTTAAAAGCGCGTCGAGCGTGGTCGACTACGTTCGCTATCTGGAATCGGGCGACGGAACGTACGCCTCTCCGGCGCCGCCGCGCAGCTTGAAAATAATGACCGTTCATTCCTCCAAGGGGCTGCAATTTCCGTACGTATTTCTGATCGGTTGCGACAAAAAGTTCAACGATTCGGACGAAAACGCGCGGTATATGGCGGATAATAAGTACGGCTTGTGTCTGAAAACGGGCAAAAAGAGCAAAAAAGGCACGTTCGTCGGCAATTACGTGGTCGAAGCGGCAAAACAGCGTATGGCGAAAAAGAACAAGGAAGAAGAAATGCGCTTGTTGTACGTCGCTATGACGCGCGCCGAAAAGGGCTTATACGCGTATGCGTTTGACAAGCCGACCGGGTGCGACAGTCCGGAAGAAGCCGAATGTTACCTCGATTGGTTGCTTCCCGCGTCCGACTCGATTACCGAAAGAATGACGCCGGAGCGCTTGGCTGAAAACGAACGAGACGACTCGGCCGAGAACGAGAGCGCGCCGCCTGCGGACGGGAGCGAGGCGAAAAAGCTGAAGGATAGAGTGAACTTCGTCTATCCGTACGAAAGCCGTGAGATCAAAACGACGGTAACCAGAATGTCGGACGAGCAGTCGGCTACTTCGATAATAAGAACGGAAGACGACGACGCGCTGATGCAAAAGGGCACGGATTACCACGCGATAATGCAAAGGCTGGATTTCTCTGCGTCCTTTGAAAGCGAGCGCAAGCGCCTTGCTTCGTCGTTCACGCCCGAAATAGACGAAGGTGAAATAAAAGCGGCTTTTGAAAACGTGGGAGCAATAATAAAGGAGTTCGGCGGAGAAATATACCGCGAGCAAAGCTTCGTCGTCAACGAGAACGGTACGCTCGTGCAGGGCGTTATCGACCTGATGGCGATAAACGGCAACGACGCGCTTATACTCGACTACAAGCTTACCGGCGCGAAAAACCTCTTGAAAGAAAACTACGTCCGCCAGATAAATTCCTACGCCGACGCTGCGGAAAGCCTTCTTAAGGTCAGGGTGAGAAAGCTTTTGCTGTATTCTTTCACGAGTAAAACGGCGAAAACGGTCGATAGGCGCTCCTCTCCGGGAGAATAATCCGTAAATTATACGAAAAAAACAAATAATTTACACGTTATCTATTGAAAAATTACGACTAATGTTGTATAATATATACGGTAAAAAATATTCGCGACGTCCGAAGAGGACGAAACGGGTGTGAACTTCATAGTGTGGCTGCATAAACGGTAAAAAAAGAAAAGATTTACGAGAGGGACGCTTATGAAACAGAACGAGTACGCAACTTATTTCCATCGGGGTGAAATGTATGACGCTTATAAGTATATGGGTTGCGTGTTCGATGAAAAAACGGGGAAGGCGACCTTCCGCACTTGGGCTCCGCACGCGGACAGAGTGTCGGTAATAGGCGAGTTCAACGGCTGGGACGAGAACGCCACGGTAATGACGCCCGACGGCACGGGGCTGTTTTCCGTCGAGGTAAGCGGCGTAAAAACCTTCGATTCGTACAAGTTCGTGATAAAGAACGGTGCGCGCACGATTTACAAAGCCGATCCCTACGCGGTGCACGCCGAAAAGAACGGTAATTGCAACAGCAAGGCGTACGATTTAAGCAGAGTAAAGATAAGCGACGCCAAATATTTCGCAAAACTAAAAGATAAAGACATATACAATTCTCCCATATCAATCTACGAGGCGCATATAGGCTCGTGGCGCGTGCACGACGACGGTAACGTATATTCGTACCGCGATTTTGCCGACGCTATCGTGCCCTATCTCAAGAAAATGAAATTTACGCACCTCGAACTTATGGGCGTCGCCGAGCATCCCTTCGACGGCAGCTGGGGTTATCAGATAATAAATTATTACGCGCCCACTTCCCGATACGGAAC